>JAVLCF010000109.1 GCA_031581195.1 Trueperaceae bacterium
ATCGCGGAAGTCGAAATTGCAGAACGGGCTATCAAACTGGAGGTTGGCGAAACTTACTCGTTAGAAATCGACCGCATATCCGAACCCGTCTCTTGGGTCCCAATAACGCTGTCGTCCAGTAACTCTTCCGTTGTGCGAACCGACGGCTCCTACAAAGTTGAGGGTGTTGGAGTTGGATCGGCAACTGTCACCGCCTATGCTGAGGAGGCCCCCTCAGTTTCTGATACTGTTGAAGTTACTGTAGTGCTCCCACAGATCCTAACGGTGACTGACCGCACGACCCCCGAGCGGGGTGGAAAAACCGAATACAGTCGGGGAAGCGTAACGCTGAGTTTTGCCGGCGCAAATAATCTTGAAGGTCTTGAAGTCGTGTTTGGAGGCGTTCCTGACGGGGTGCGGTTTGAAGAACAAGCGCGGGGGCCTGATTGGCGGCAGGACGGCTACATTGTTATCTACGACGTTATAGCGGCGAAAACGGCGCGCCTCGGCCCGAGCACGGTACGGGTAGAGGCTACACTCGGCGGGCGCAAACATCTTGGCTCGGTAATTATTGACGTGGAGCCGCATCAGCCCGCAATCCTTGTAAAAAGCTTCAGCGTCGGCCAACGCTATGCTGATTATCCAACGATCTCCATGCGCTTCGAATATTTGGGAGAACAAGCTGTCGAAAATGCCGACATTTCTGCGCGATGCGAAGAAGACGGATACGACGGCCTGTACACCCGCTTCAATGGCAACGTGACTCGACTCGTACCTGAGCGTAGCGGATCAGTAAATCTCCCCTACTCGTCGGGGTTTCCCTACTTCACGGATAATGTCGTGCGTTGCAGCTTTTCCGCACGTGGTGCCGGCGAATCCATCCGCGTTGAGTATTCAGATGACTGAAAGCGGGCGCTTCCAAAAGTTGTCCGCAGACAAGCCGCTACCCAGGTTGAGGTGTCATCCACCTCCTCTCTAAGTTTTCTCGAACCGGCTAGCGACAGCTGGGAGTGGCACAAAGATGATTTTCTGTGGCTCTGGCGGTTGCCCGCCAAGTGTGACGACTCAAGCCCGAGCAGCCGGTACGACACTGAGATTTTCGTCCCAAGCTAAGCGGCCGCTCTCGCCGAGGCACAAAAGGTCGTTTAGTCCACCAAAATCTTGCCTCTTCGCGCAGTACTTGTGTACTGGTTTGCCCGTGCATTCGAGCTTCGTACACTGCGCGGCCATGGAGATCCCCGAGGGGTTGATTCGTTACTCCGTCGGGATCGAGGATCCGGACGACCTGATCGAGGACCTGCGGCAGGCGTTGGCCGTCCTGGACTGAGCCCCGCGTCGAGGACCGGGCACGTCGAGCATCGAGAACGAAGAACGCGGCGTCCGAAGGCGGACGCCGCGTGCTCGTGGTGGAGCTGAGGGGATTCGAACCCCTGACCTCCTGAGTGCGATTCAGGCGCGCTCCCAACTGCGCCACAGCCCCGAGCGCCCATGATGCTACCGCAGGGCCCCGCGCCGGTCAAACCGCCGGTACCGCCCGCACGCCGAGGGCCGCGGGGACGGTACGATGCGCGCATGACCGACGGTCCGAGCGGCGACACGCCTCCCGACGACGCGGCGCAGAGCGACCTCGGCGTCGTCGAGATCGTGGCGCCCCTCCCCGCGAGTCGCGTCCAGCGCGTCGCGGCGGACGCCTCCGCGCGCCTCGACCTGCCCGTCGAGAAGCTCGTTCCGTTGCTGGACAACCGCGTGGGACCGGTCACGAAACCGCTCCCCCGCGCCAGCGCCCAACGCGTCGCGGACGTCCTCGACGCGGTCGGCGTGGAGGTCGAGGTGCGGTCGGTCCCCGCTCCGGACGCCCCCACCCCCGACCCCCCGAGGAACGACGACGCTGCGAGGACCGACGACGTCGACGACGCCACGGACGGCGACGCTACGGACGACGACGCCACGGACGGCGACGCCACGCCGGACGCGGGAACGACGCCCACCCCCCCGCCGTCCGACGCCGCCCCGACCGACCCGCCGGAGGCGACGGCGCCCGGCGCCACCTGGCGGCCTCCGCTCCTCCCGCGCGACGATGCGGCCCACGCGACGGACGACGCGACGGACGACGCCGACGACGCACCGGCCGGTCCGGCGCCCTCGAAGGGCGATGCGGAGCCCCCCCCGGAGGCGGCCCCCGCGGAGGCGGTCCCCCCGGAGGGCAGGCCGGTGGAGGCGAGCGCCGGCCCCGAGGACCGCGCCGCGGAGGCGGATGCGCCCGATGCCCCTGCGCCGGACGCGCCCGGGCCGGACGCTCCTGCCTCGGGCCCCACGGTCTCGAGCGAGGCCGGGTCCGGCGGCGACGTCCCGAACGCACCACCCGGGGGGACGCCCGACGACGACCCCTGGCAGGGGGTGCTGGAGCCCCACGAGGACGACGACGTGTTCGGAGCGTGGACGACGCCCCGCGCCACGCCCCCTGCCCCGTCGCGCGCGATGCCGGACGCGACCGAGGCGGCCCCCGCGCCGTCCCCGCAGGCCGCCGTCGACGGGGGCGCGGCGGACGACGACGGGGACGACGACGCGGATCGCGAGGCGGAGGTCGCTGCGGACGGTGGGCGGGCCGGCGGTGCGGCCGGCGGTGCGGCCGGCGGTGCGTCCGACGCCGCCCGGCCTGCCGACACGAGCCCGTGGATCCGTTCCGGGTTCGACGAGGACGACGTGCGGTGGGCGGCGGGGACCCGCGACCCGTTCGCGGAGGCGGAACGGCGCGAGCGCGCCGTCCGTCGTCTCGTGCTGGGGGTGGCGTTGGCGTTGGCGATCGGGGTGTTCGGGGTGCTGCAGTGGATCTACGCCTGACGCGAGCGTCATGAACCTCACGATTCAACCTGCTACGCTTCGCGCATGAATCGCGACCGCGTCCCGACCGCTCGCCTCCGTCGCGCCCTCGTCACGTGGGCGTCCGTCGTCGCGCTCGCCGCGACGGGAGCCGCTGCCGCCCAGGCGGACGGCGTGACCTTCGACGTCGAGATCCTCCGCGTCGACCTCGTCGTGAACGACGACGGCGAGACCGTCGAGCGCTTCGAACCGGTGACCGAAGCGGTCCCGGGCGAAGAGATCGAGTATCGCGTGACGGTGCGCAACGAGGGCTCGCGCATCTACCGCCCCGGGACGCTCCCGGTTCGCCTCCCGATCGGGGAGGGCGTCCGTTACGTCGCGGGGTCCGTGGGGCCCGTGGACGGCGACCTCGTCGTCGATGCGTCCGTCGATGGCGGGGAGACGTTCACGTCGCTGCCCGCCGACCCGGACGCGGACGACGGCGACGCGGACGCGTTCGATCCCGCCGCGGTCGACACGCTCCGCTGGACCTTCACGGTGCCGTTCGAGCCCGGCATGGAACGCGTCCTCGTCTACCGCGTGCAGGTGCTCTGAGGGCACGTCCCCCCGGGCCGCGCCGCGCGGCCCTCAGGCGTCCGGCGCGTCCTCGTACTGCAGTTCGTACAGGCGCCGGTAGTACCCGTCCTGGCGGAGGAGCTCCGCGTGGTTGCCCTGCTCGACGAGGCGGCCCTGCTTCATGACGAGGATGCGGTCGACGTTCTGGATGGTCGACAACCGGTGCGCGATCACGATGCTCGTGCGGCCCTGCATCAACTTCTCGAGGGCGTCCTGAATCAGGTCCTCGGTCTCCGTATCGACGTTCGCGGTCGCTTCGTCGAGGACCAACAGGATGTCGGGGTTCTGCACCAACGCCCGCGCGAACGCCAGCAGCTGCTTCTGTCCGGTGCTGAACCCCGCGCCGCGCTCCCGGACGGGCGTGTCGTACCCCTGCGGGAGGCGCGCGATGAAGTCGTGCGCGTTCACGAACCGGGCGGCCTCCTCGACCCGCTCGTGCGGAATGGTGTCGTCCCCCAGCGTGATGTTGCTGCGGACCGTCCCGGAGAACAGGAACGGGTCCTGCAGGACGATGCCGACGTGGCGGCGGAGGTCCACCTGGTCGTACGCCCGCACGTCGCGCCCGTCGAGCCGGACGGCGCCGTGCTGCACGTCGTAGAAGCGGCTGACGAGGCTGATGATCGTCGTCTTGCCGGCCCCGGTGTGCCCCACGAACGCCACCGACTCGCCCGGGTGGATGGTGAGCGACAGGTCCTTCACGACCCAGTGCTCGTCGTCGTAGGCGAACCACACGTCCTCGAACGCCACCTCCCCGCGGAACTTCGTGTCGAACGCGTCGGGGTCGGGGCGGTTCGTGACCGCCTCGGGCGTGTCGAGCAGCCCGAAGATCCGTTCGCTCGACGCCATCGCCGCCTGCAGGATGTTGAACTTGTCCGACAGGTCCTGCAGCGGCCGGAAGAACATTTGGGCGTACTGCTGGAAGGTGATCAGCGTCCCGATCGTGATCGCACCGAGGCCGCCCGGCCCCACCAGATGCCAACTCGCGAAGCCGAGGATCAGCGCGGTCGTGAGGGCGCTGGCGACGTTCACGGTGGGGAAGAACAGGCTGAACCAGCGGACCTGTTCGGCGTGCGCGTCGAGCAGCGTGAGGTTCAGGTGATCGAACCGCTTCTGGTTGCGGTCCTCGCGGTTGAACAACTGCACGGTCCGCATGCCGTTCAGGTTCTCCGCGAGGTACGTGTTCGACCGGCTCGTGCGCAGCCGGACCGTGCGGTAGGCGTCGCGGAGCCGCACGCGCAGGAACGTGAGCGCCACGAACAACAGCGGCATCACCGTCAGCGTGATGAGCGCCAGGCGCCACTCGATCGTGAACATGTAGACCATCAGGCCGATCAGGATGCCGACGTCGGCGATCAGGCCGACGACGCCGTCCTTCATCATCATTTCGATCGCGTCGACGTCGCCGGTGATGCGGGTGATGAGGCGCCCGACCGGCGTGCGGTCGAAGAACCCGAGGTGCAACCGCTGGATCTTCGCGAAGATCGCTTTGCGGATGTCGTACACGATGTGCTGCCCCATCCACGAGACCGCGTACGTGTAGCCGTAGCGAAGACCGAAGTTCACGATCGCCAGGCCGACGTACAGCGCCACGATGCCGGTCAGGCCCCGCAGCCGGGCGTCGAGGTCCAGCGACGCCCACGGCTCCTGCGCCGCGAGCAGGTAGCGGTCGACCGCCGCCCCGATCAGGCTGGGGAAGACCGGCGCGATCGCGCTGTAGGCCAACAACAGCCCCACGCCGAGCGCCAGCGGGCCCTTGTAGGGCGCGATGAACGTCAGGAGGCGACGCATCAACTGCCAGTCGAACGTGCCCTCCATCCGCTGGCCCTCTTCGTCGTACTTCCCCTCCTCGCGGAGCGACCCGACGAACGCCTTCCGGTTCGCCTTGTACTCCGCCTTCGTGGCGCGCACGTCGTACGCCGGGTCCTCCATGTCGGTGAGCGGCTCGCGGGGCGCGGGCACCGAGGCGCGGCGGGGGTCGCGGGGGGCGCGGCTCACGACGCCTCCAGGTCCCGCTCGAGCTGCTGCCGGCGGTCCATGTCGGCGTACCACCCGTCCTGCGCGATCAGGTCCGCGTGGCTGCCCTCCTCGACGATGCGCCCACGGTCGAGGACCAGGATCCGGTCGCTGCTTCGGAACGCCGACACGCGGTGCGCGACGATCCACGTCGTGCGGTCCTTCTGGACCTCCTCGAGGCCGGTGAGGATCGCCGCTTCGGTCTGCGTGTCGACCGCCGACAGCGCGTCGTCCAGGATGAGGATGGCGGGGTCGCGCACGAACGCGCGGGCCAGGGCGGTGCGTTGGCGTTGACCGCCCGACAGCGTCACGCCGCGCTCGCCGAGGTGCGTCTCGAACCCCTCGGGGAAGCCCTCGACGTCGTCGAGCACCTGCGCGAGGCGCGCCACCTCGCGGATGCGCGGCATCAGCGCGTCGACGTCCTCGTCGGGCAGGCCGTAGGCGATGTTCTCCGCGATCGTGTCGCTGAACAGGTACGGCTCCTGCGGCACGACCCCGAGGTGGCGGCGGAGGACCGCGATCGGGACGGTGTCGATGGGGTGCCCGTCGATGCGGATCTCGCCGGCGTCCGGCAGGATCGTGCGCGTCAGGAGGTTCACCAGCGTCGTCTTGCCCGCGCCGGTCCGGCCGGTCACGCCGATCGTTTCGCCGGCGGCGACCGAGAACGACACGTCGTCGAGCGCCACGAGGTCCCCGAAGCGGACCGTGACGTGGTCGAACTCCACGGCCCCACGAATCGTGCGGATCGACCGGTCGACGGTCGGTCCGTCGCGGACCGTGGGTTCTTCGTCCAGGATCTGCTTGAGGCGCTGCCAACTCGTGACGCCGCGCTGCACGACGTTCGCGATCCAACCGAGCGCGATCAACGGCCACTGGATGCCCATGAAGAGCAGCACGAAGGCGCTGAACTCGCCGATCGTGAGGCCGGCCCCCGCCCCGAGCACCTGCCGCCCCCCGAGCAGCAACAGCGCACTGATGGTGAGGGAGAAGAACACCTCCATCAACGGAAACAACGGGCCGTCGACGCGGGTGAGCGCCAGGTTGCGGCGGATGAACTCGTCGTTGAGGCGCCCGAAGGTGGACTCCTCTCGCGCTTCGATGCCGAAGCCCTTCACGACGCGGATGCCGCTGAAGTTCTCCTGCGCCATGGCGCTGACGTCACTGAACTGCTCCTGCACCCGCTGGTAGCGGCGGTGGATGATGCGCAGCAGCACGAAGAAGGTGACGGTGATGAACGGCACCACCAGCAGCGTGAGGAGGGTGAGGGGCACGTTCAACGACGCCATGCGCGCCAGCGTGAAGCCGAGCAGGAGCAGCGTGTTCGCGCCCTGGAACACCGCGACCCCGACGACCATGCGGACCGCGTTGAGGTCGGCGGTGAGGCGCGCCATCATGTCGCCGACCCGGTGGTCGTCGTAGAACCCGGCGTCCAAGGCCGTGAAGTGGCGGAACAGGTCGTGCCGTACGTCGAACTGGACCTCCCAACTGGCGTTCAGGAGGGTGCGGCGCACGCCGATCATCGCGGCGGCGGCGGCGAACATCACGACCAGGATCAGGCCGATCGTGCCGAGGACCTGCCGGAACGTCGCCGGGTCCTCGCCGCCGCCGGCGGCCTGCAGGGCGTCGATCACCCGGCCCACGAGGACGGGCGCGAACGTCGTCAGCGCCGCGAACGTCACCAGCAGGGCGAGGCCGGTGCCGTAGGCGCGGGGGTAGCGGCGGGCGTAAGCGAACAGGTCGCGGAACGTGGCGCGCATCGTCTCCTCGTACGTCGGGGCGGATCGGACGTCGTCGTGGGTCGGACGTCGGGTCGGTGGGGCGGGGGCGGCCGGACGGGGCGCGCGTCGCGTGCGCACCGCCGGCGCGGCGGCCCCGTAGGGTACACCCGCCGCGCGGGGCGCGACGGGGCGCGCGGCTACCGGGTCAGGGGCGCTCGACGGCTTCGGTGACCGTCGCCCGGCCGTAGGGCGTGCCGTCGACCCGCAGGTCGAACGTCACCGGTCCCGGCACGACCGTCGGCCACGTCCCCCGCAGGACGTCGCCCCCTTCGGCTTCGGTCCGCACGACCTCGCTGCGGACCCCGTCGGAGGTCGTGGCCAGGATCACCGCACGGCTGGGGGGGACGCCGGCCGGCACCTCGAAGCGGTACGGCATCCAACGCACCTCCGGCGGGCTCGCCGGGACCTCCGGCGTCGGGCGCGGCAGCGTGCGCGCCGCCCCGTTCACCGTGAGGCGGACCGCCGCCGCGTCGGTCGCGCGGGCCGCTCCCGGAGGGGGATCTTGCAGGAGGACCCCGCTCGGCAGGTCGGGGTTCGCGACCGACGCGACGCGGACCTCCAGGCCGTCGTCCGCGAGGCGGGTCCGGGCGGCGTCGAGGGGGAGGCCGACCACGTCGGGGATGCGCGGGCCGCTGGGGGCCGCGGAGGCGTCCGCCTCCGCCCCGTCCCCGGCGGTCTCGGCCTCGTCGGCATCGGTGGCGTCCTCGGCATCCTCG
>JAVLCF010000110.1 GCA_031581195.1 Trueperaceae bacterium
GCCAGCGGCCGCGCGGGCGGGCGGTCCGGGGGGCGGGCCGTGGGTCGGGACCGGTCACGGGGGAAGGCTAGCGCAGCGTGGTCCAATGGCCGCGTGATGCGTCTCGGGCTCACGGGCACGGTGGGGGCGGGCAAGTCGACCGTCGCGGCGTTGCTGCGAGCGCGCGGCGCGGCGGTGATCGACGCCGACGCCCTCGCGCGCGACGCGACGCACGACCCGGCCGTGCTCGCCGACGTCGCCGCGCACCTGGGGCCCGACCTGGTGCGGAGCGGTCCGGCGGGTCCGACCCTCGACCGGGCCGCGACCGCGGCGCGCGTGTTCGAGGACCCCGCGGCGCGCGCGCGGCTCGAAGCGATCGTGCACCCGCGGGTGCGGGCGGCGGCCGCCGCGGAGCGTGCGGCGCTGGCGGCGCGCGCGACGCCGCCGGAGGTCGTCGTCGAGGACGTGCCGCTGTTGTTCGAGACCGGCCTCGACGCCGAGATGGACGTCACGGTCGTCGTCGACGCGCCGTTCGAGGTGCGCGCCGCCCGCCTGGCCGAGCGCGCCGGCCTGGACGCGGCGGCGGTCCGGGCGCGCGACGCGGCGCAGTGGCCGGCCGCCGAAAAGCGCGCCGCCGCCGATCACGTGATCGTGAACGACGGCGATCTCGACGCGCTCGAGGCGCGCGTCGAGGCGCTGTGGCGGACCCTGTCCGCCGCCGCGCGCTAGGCGTCGAGCAGCGCCCGTGCGCGGGCCGCGACGTGCTCCGGCGTGAAGCCGAAGGCCGCGAGGACCTCGCCGCCCGGGGCGGACGCGCCGTAGGTCTCGACGCCCATCACGTCGCCGTCGGGACCGACGAGGCGGTGCCAGCCGAGGGGGACGGCCGCTTCGACGGCGAGGCGGGGGACGTTGCCGCCCAGCACCTCGCGGACGTGGTCGGCGTCGTGCGTCAGGAAGGTCTCGACGTCGGGGAGCGACACGACGCGGCTCGCGACGCCGGCCTCCGCCAGCTGCTCCTGCGCCGCGAGGCACAGCGCGACCTCGGAGCCGCTGGCGAGCAGCGCGACGCGCGGCGCCCCGTCGCCGAGGTCGCGCTGGACGTACCCGCCGCGCGCGACGGCGCCGGCGGGCACCTCGAGGGTGGGGACGCCCTGCCGCGTGAGGATCAGGGCGGTCGGGCCGTCGGTCCGCGCGAGCGCTTCGCGCCAGGCCTGCGCCGTCTCGTTCGCGTCGGCGGGGCGCAGCACCCGCAGGTTCGGGATGGCGCGCAGCGACGCGAGGTGCGCTTCGGGTTGGTGGGTGGGGCCGTCGCCGCCCAGGCCGATGGAGTCGTGCGTGAAGACGTACGTCACCGCCTGCCCCATCAACGCCGACAGGCGGAGGGCGGGCCGGAGGTAGTCGGCGAACACGAGGAACGTCGCGACGAACGGGCGGAGTCCGCCGTGCAGCGCCGCGCCGTTGGCGATCGCCGCCATGGCGTGCTCGCGTACCCCGAAGCGCACGATGCGTCCCTCGGGGGTGTCCGGGCCGAACGCCGTTTCCCCCTCGAGGTCGGTGAGGTTGCTGCCGGCCAGGTCCGCGGAGCCGCCCACGAGTTCGGGGAGGGCGGCAGCGAGCGGCGCGAGGGCCGCTTGGGAGGCCTTGCGGGTCGCGAGCGATTCGCCCGGCGCCCAGGTGGGGAGGTCGGCGTCCCAGCCGTCCGGCCGTTCGCCGTACATGCGCCGCGTGAAGGCGGCGGCGTCCTCGGGGTAGGCGGCCTGGTAGCGCTGCCACGTGTCGGTCCAGGCGGCGTACGCGTCGGCGCCGGCGGTCCGGATCGCGGCGGTCTCCTCGCGAAGGGGGTCGGGCACCGTGAAGGGGGGCCAGTCGATCCCGAGCGCCGCCTTCGTCGCGGCGGTCTCCTCCTCCCCGAGGCGGGCGCCGTGCACCTTGGAGGTGCCCGCTCGGTTCGGGGAGCCGTGACCGATGACGGTGCGCACCGCGATCAGGGTGGGGCGTTCGGCGTCGGCGCGGGCCGCCTCGAGCGCCTCCAGGATCGCGCCTCCGTCGTCGCCCGCCTCGACGCGGAGCACCTGCCAGCCGTACGCCGCGTAGCGCGCGAGGACGTCCTCGGTGAACGTCGCGTCGGTGCTGCCGTCGATGGTGACGTGGTTGTCGTCGTAGAGGACCGTGAGCTTCCCGAGCTTCCAGGTGCCCGCCAGCGACGACGCTTCGGACGTCACGCCCTCCATCAGGTCGCCGTCCCCGGCGATCACCCACGTGCGGTGGTCGACGAGCGCGAGGTCGTCGCGGTTGAAGCGGGCGGCGAGGTGCGCCTCGGCGAACGCCATCCCGACGGCGGTCGCGAGCCCCTGCCCGAGCGGGCCGGTGGTCGTCTCCACGCCGGGCGTGTGGCCGACCTCGGGGTGGCCGGGGGTGCGGCTGTGCAGCTGGCGGTAGCCGCGCAGGTCGTCCATCGTGAGCTCGTAGCCCGACAGGTGCAGGAGGGCGTACTGCAGCATCGACCCGTGTCCGGCGGATTGGACGTAGCGGTCGCGGTTCCACCAGTCGGGCACGGCGGGGTCGTGCCGCATGGCGTAGCGGTAGAGCGCCCAGCCCATGGGGGCGGCGCCCATCGGCATGCCGGGGTGCCCGTCGCCGCTCGTTTCGACGGCGTCGAGGGTGAGGGCGCGGATCGCGTCGGCGGCCAGGCGGTCGCGGTCGCGGCGGGAGGTCGGATCGGTCGGCGTCATGGTCGGGCCTCCAGGAGGGCGCGGATGCGCGTGTGGGTGCGGGCGTCATGCTAGCAGGCGGCGCGCGGCGCGGCGCGCCCGGCGGAGCGCCGCGTGCTAGCGTGGGACATTCGTCCCTGGAGGTGTCGCCATGGCGCACGTCGGTCCGTCCACCCCGTCCGTCCCCACCCACGCCGTCCTCGTCGAGCGGCTCGCCCCCGCGCGCGGCACGCGCGCGGCGGCTCTGCTGAAGGTCGCGCTCGGCGTAGCGGTGCTCGCCGCCCTCGCGCAGGTCCGCCTCCAGGTCGGTCCCGTCCCGATCACCGGCTCGACGCTCGGCGTGTTGGCGATCGGTGCGGGCTACGGCGCCCGCCTCGGCGCGACGACGATGGTCGCCTACCTCGCCGTCGGCGCGCTCGGCGTCGGCGTGTTCGCCGGCGGCGCCGCCGGCCTCGCGGCCCTGTCCGGTCCGACCGCGGGGTACCTGCTGGCCTACCCGTTCGCCGCCGCCCTCGTCGGCGCGCTCGCGCGGCGCGGGTGGGACCGCCGGGTCGTCCCGACCGTCGCGGCGATGGTCGCCGCGAACCTCGTGATCTACGCGCTCGGTCTCGCCTGGCTGGCGCGCTTCGCGCCCGACCTCGGCACCACCCTCGCGTGGGGCCTGTGGCCGTTCCTGGCCGGCGACGCGCTGAAGATCGCCCTCGCCGCCGCGGTCCTCCCGGCGGCGTGGCGGCGCCTCGCGCGCGGCCCGCGGCGATGACGTCGGCGGCCGGGGCCGCCGCCGGGCTGGCCGACGCCGTCGCGCCGTCCGCGCAGGCGGTCCGGCTGGCGGCCCGCACGGAGCGGATGCGGCCGTCGGCCATCCGCGAGATCCTCAAGCTCACCGAGCGCGGCGACGTGCTGTCGCTCGCCGGGGGGCTCCCCGCCGCCGAGCTGTTCCCCCTCGACGCGGTGGCGGACGCCACCGCCCGCGCCCTCGAGGCGAACGGCGTGCGGGCCCTGCAGTACGGGCCGTCCGCCGGCCTTCCCGAGCTGCGCGCCTGGATCGCCGAACGCTACGCTGGCGCGGACCCCGACCGGGTGGTCGTCACGTCGGGATCGCAGCAGGGCCTCGACCTGCTCGGCAAGGTCCTCCTCGACCCCGGCGACACCGTCGCGCTCGGCGCGCCGGCGTACATGGGGGCGTTGCGGGCGTTCGATCCGTACGAGCCGCGTTACGCCTCCGTCGCGATGGACGACGAGGGCCTCGACCCCGCCTCGCTCGACGCCGTCCTCGCGCAGGGCGTCCGCTTCGTGTACGTCGTGCCCGATTTCGACAACCCGTCGGGCCGGCGGGCGAGCCTCGCGCGCCGCGAGGCGATCCTCGCGACGTGCGCGAAGCACGACGCGCTGGTGGTGGAGGACGCCCCGTACCGCGAGCTTCGCTTCGACGACGTCGAGCACCCCCCGCTCGTGGCGCTCGCGCCCGACCGGGTCGTGCACCTCGGGAGCCTCTCGAAGACGTTGGCGCCGGGCCTGCGGGTCGCGTGGGCGCTCGTGCCCGAGGGCCTCACGGAGATCGTCGAGCAGGCGAAGCAGGCGACCGACCTGCACACGAGCACCTTCACGCAGGCGGTCGCGTACGCCCTCGTGCGCGACGGGGCGCTCGAGGCGCGCTTCCCGCACCTGCGGACGCACTACCGCGCGCAACGCGACCGCCTGGTCGCGGCCCTCGAACGGCACGTCGGGGGGCGCCTGACGTACGACGTTCCGCCCGGCGGGATGTTCCTGTGGGGTCGCTTCCCCGACGGCGTCGACGCGCACGCGCTGTTGCGTCCGGCGATCGAGCACGGCGTCGCGTTCGTGCCCGGCGACGCCTTCTACCCCGGCGACGGGCCCCCCGAAACCGTCCGGCTCAGCTTCTCGCTGCTCGACGAGGCCGGCTTCGACGAGGCCGCCCGCCGGCTCGCCGCCGCCCTCGACGCGTACGGCGCCTGAGCCCCACCGCCGGCCCGCCGGCCCGCCGGCCCTCGACCCCGCCCTCGCCGGAACGGAGAACGCCCCCGCGCAGAAGCGCGGGGGCGCGGTGCACCGCGTGGACTCGAGGGGCCGCGTACGGCCGCCCGGGTCCGTCTAGGACACCGGATTACCCTCGGCGGGCACCTCCACTGATCCTTCGGTCGGTTACGTCGATTCGGACCACCTCCTTTCCGTGGTGACCGAAGGGTAGCGGACCGCCCGGGGGCGACGATGTGGCGTTTCTTACGGAACGGCCCGGGGCCCGGCGACGCGTCGGCGGCGCGCGGGCTATCCTCGCGCCATGGTCACCCCCGCCGAGAAGTTGGCGTTCGGACTGTTGGCCGCCTTCGCCCTCGCCTTCGCGTACGGCGGGTTCGAGCGGGTGGTGCGCGCCGTCGCCGCCGGAGCGCGGGGCGGCACCGACCGAACCGCCGACCTGCCCCGCCGGATCGGCTCGGCGCTCGCCACGACTCTCGCCCAACGCACCACCTTCCGCGACCGCCCGTGGGTCGGCGTCGCGCACGCCGCCGTGTTCTACGGCTTCGTGTTCTACCTCCTCGTCAACCTCGTCGACGCCGCCGTCGGCCTCCTGCCGCCCCCCTGGACCGCGTGGGTGCACGGCCCCTGGGCGGGGCCCTACCGGTTGGCTGCCGACGTGTTCAGCGTCGCGGTCCTGCTCGGCGTCGCGACGCTGCTGGCCCGCCGGTTCCTGCGCCGCGACCCGGCGCTCGCGCCGGACGTGCCGCTGCACGAGGACGCCGCGGCGGGCGGCGTGCGTCGCGACTCGATGATCGTCGGGGGGTTCATCCTCCTGCACGTCGGCCTGCGCCTGACGGGGGAGGGGTTCTTCCTCGCCGCGGCGGGCCACGCCGACGCCTGGCAACCGTTCGCCAGCGCCGTCGCCGGCGCGGTGGGGTACGACCCCTCCCGCATCGTCGGGTGGCACGTCGCCTGGTGGGGGGCGCTCGGGTCGATCCTGGCGTTCCTGCCGTACTTCCCGCGCAGCAAGCACCTGCACCTGGTCGCCGCCCCCGTCAACTTCGCGCTCGCGCGGCGCGACGCGAGCGGCGCACCGGCGTCCAGCGGGACCCTCGAGCCCCTCGACCTCGAGGACGAGACCCGCGAGACGTTCGGGGCGGCCCACCTCGAGGACCTCGCGTACGCGCAGATCCTCGACGCGTACGCCTGCATCCAGTGCCACCGGTGCACCGACGCCTGCCCCGCGCACGCCACCGGGAAGGCGTTGTCGCCGTCGGCGCTCGAGATCAACAAGCGCTACGAGCTGCACCTGCACGCCGCCGCCCTCGGGGAGGGCGGCGGCACCCCCCGCCCGCTGCTGGAATACGCGTTGAGCGAGGAACAGATCTGGGCGTGCACCACCTGCGGCGCCTGCATCGACGCCTGCCCGGTGGGCAACGAACCGATGCTGGACATCGTCGACATGCGCCGCGAGCGCGTCCTGATGGAGGGCGCCTTCCCCGACGACCTGCAGTCCGCCTTCCGCGGGATGGAGCGCACCGGCAACCCCTGGGGCCTCGGGCACGACGCGCGGATGGCGTGGGCGGAGCCGCTGGCCGAGGAGGGCATCACCGTGCCCACGACCGAGACCCGCCCCGATTTCGAGGTGCTGTTCTGGGTCGGTTGTGCCGGCGCGTACGACGCGACGGCGCAAACCACCACGCGGGCGATGGCGCGCATCCTCGAGCACGCCGGCGTGCGTTACGCGGTGCTCGGCAAAGGCGAGCGGTGCACCGGCGATCCCGCCCGGCGGGCGGGCAACGAGTACCTGTACTACCAGCTCGCCACCGAGAACGTCGCGACGCTCGACGCCGCCCTGGCCGACGACCTGCTCGATGCGGGCACCCCCAAGCGGGTCGTGACGGCGTGCGCGCACTGCTACAACGCGCTGCTGAACGACTACCCCCAACTCGGGGGGACGTACGACGTCGTGCACCACACCGAACTCCTGGACGAGCTCGTCGCCGACGGCCGCCTGCCGCCCCTCGACCTGGGGGCGGGCACGACCTACCACGACCCCTGCTACCTCGGAAGGCACAACGGCGTCTACGACGCGCCGCGAGCGGTGCTGCAGAGCGGCGGGGGCGCCGTGGAGGAGATGCCGCGCTCGAAGGGACACGGCTTCTGTTGCGGGGCGGGGGGCGCGCAGTTCTGGAAGGAGGAGGAGGCCGGCGACGGCGCCGTCGCCGACGAACGCATGCGCGAAGCGCGCGACACCGGGGCGGAGACCGTGGCGGTGGCCTGCCCCTTCTGTGCCTCCATGCTCGGCTCGAGCGCCGTCGCGGCGGAGGCGGACGCGCCCGAGGTCGTCGACGTCGCGGTGCTGTACGACCGGTCGCTCCGCACGATCCAGGACCGCCTCCGCGCCTGACTCCGCCCCGCGGCCGCGAAGGACCGCTACGCCCGCCCCGGGCGCGTCGCGCGGGTCCGCCGCCCGCGGCGCGGGCGTGGGTATCGTTTCGCCGTGACCCCCCGCACCGCCCGCTTCCTCCGTCTCGGGGGCCTCCTGGCCGCCGTCGCCCTCGCCGGCCTCCTGGCGTTCACCGCCGGGCGCCTCCTGGCGCCCCCACCGGAGCGGGTCGGGACGGTCCTGCAGAACCCCCAGGCGGTGGGCGACCTCACCCTCGCCGAGGGCCCCGAGGGGCGCGCGACGACCCTCGAAGCGTTCGCCGGCCGCGCCGACTGGACGCTGGTGTTCTTCGGGTTCGTGAACTGTCCCGACGTCTGTCCCCTCACGATGGGGAGCCTCGCGGAGACGTACCGCGACCTCGGTGAGCCCGACGCGCTGCAGGTCGCCCTGATCACGGTCGACCCGCAGAACGACGACGCCGCCCGGACGCACGCCTACGCGGCGGGGTTCCACCCCGACTTCGTCGGCTTCGCCGGCAGCGCCGAGCAGATCGCCGCCGCCGCCCAGCGGTTCTTCGTCGGGTACGCCGGCGAGGGCCGGGACATCGTGCATACCGAAGCGGTCGGCCTCGTCGACGCGGACGGCGTCCTCCGCGCGGTGTACGCGCAGGACGCCGTGCCCCGCATCGGGGTCGACCTCGTCGACCTCGTCGCCGGCGACCCCCTCTAGCCCCCCACCTCACCGTCCCCTTCGGTTGCGCCCTGGGCCGCACCTCGGGGGTCGTCCCGTTCGGGGCGGGTGAACACCTCGCGGCCCC
>JAVLCF010000111.1 GCA_031581195.1 Trueperaceae bacterium
GGGCGCGCCGACGCCGCCGTCCTCGCCGACCTCTCGACGTGCGCCTGGACGGTGGACGCCTGGATGGCCGCCGACCGCGACGCGGTCCTGCGCTACTACCTCGGGAACGTCGACGCCGGCCTCGACCTCCTCGCCGTCGGCGGCACGACCCTCCGCCGCCCCGTCCCCGAGGGCCAGGAGGCCGCGACGCTGGAGCGCACCTGGCCGCCCGCGGCCGGCGACGCCTTCGCGTCCGTCGCCTTCACCGGCCCCGGCCCCGGCCTGCCGCGCATCCTGTCGCTGCTGTTCACGGTCGACACGAACGTCGCGCTGCCCGACCTCCCCCGCTACCTGGCGTTCCCCGACCGCTGACCCCCGCCCCGGCGGACGCGCCCCGCGTCCGCCGTCCTCGGTTGTGGCGGTTGCGCCGGGCGGGGCCCGCCGGCCGTTCTGTCATGCGGGCGTGGCCCCACCCGTTCCGGGGCCGCGAGGAGGCGCCATGCTCCGCACCCGCCCCCGCCCCCGCCACGTCCTCGTGACCGGCGGCGCCGGCTTCCTCGGGTCGCACCTCGTCGAGCGCCTACGGCAGGACGACGACCGCGTCACGGTCCTCGGCGACGAGGCGGCCCCGACCCGCGCAGGTCACGGCGAGGTGCTCGTCGCGGCGTACCGCGATCCCCCATGCCCACCGACAAAACGCAATGGAGTCACCTCCTTCACACTCTCGTGGTTCTTGGGGGCTGCCGTGCGTCGTCCCCCCGCGTTCCCCCGTCCCCGCCACGCCCTCGCCGTTGGGATGCTGGTCGGTCTCGCCGCCTGCGCCGGCCCGACGCCGCCCCCCGACGTCGCGCCCAGCGACCTCGACGTGCGCGGGCTCGGGGGCGCCGTCGAGCTCACCTGGACCGCGCCGACCGACGTGGACGTCGTTGCCCAGGTCCGCCGCGACGACGTCGCGACCTGGCGGGACGCGCCGCTCGCCCCCGCCGGCGGGACGTCGGGCGCGTCCGCGGTCTCCGCGACGAACAGCAGGGTCGTACGGGCGGTGTAGCGGTCCGGCGCCCACGCGGTCCCCGCCGCCGCGATTGCGGCGGCCACGCCGGCGGCCAGCACCAGCGCGGCCCGCATACCCGCCAGGCCCAGCGGCACGACGCGGGCGCGGGCCCGCACCACCGCCCCCACACCGCGCCGTCGCGCAGCGCACCGACGCCGTACCGCTCCAGGTGCGGTGCGGTCCGCACCGGCCCCCATGCCGCCGCCCCGTCCACCCGCGGCGCGAGCGCCATCGGCAGGGCGGGGATCGCGCGCCCCCCGCACGCACCGTCCGCGCGGCGTGGGCGACCGCGGGGATCGACCGCACCGCGCGGCGGCGGGCGTCCCGCGGCCCGGCCGGCACGACGGCTCGCGGCCGTCCGCCCCACGCGACGACGTCGGTCGGGCCGGGCAGCAGGTGGCGGGCCCACGGCAGGTCGGGGTGGCCGCGCTCCACGGCGGCGGGGTCGACCGGCGCGTCGGTTCCGCGAGCGGGGGACGGCGTCCGCATGACGCCTCCGGCATAGCACCGACGGGGGTGGTGGGCCGGCGCAGCGGTACGGGGCGCGCGTCCCGACGGTCGGGCCGGCGCGCCCGGTACCATGCGGGCATGAACACCGTCATCATCGGGACCGGCTACGTCGGCCTCACCACCGGCGTGGCGCTCGCGTACGTCGGGCACGACGTCACGTGCGTCGACCTCGATCCCGGCCTCGTGGAGCGGTTGTCGCGCGGCGAAGCGACGATCCACGAGCCCGGCCTCGAGGAGCTCCTGCACCTGGCCCAGGACCACCTGACGTTCACGACCGACCTGCCCGACCTGGAGGGCGACACGGTGGTCGTCATCGCGGTGGGGACGCCCCCCAAGGAGAACGGCGATGCGGACATGGCGTACGTCGACGTCGCCGCCCGCCAGATCGCGGAACGCATCCAGCCCGGGGCGGACCTCGTCGTGGTGAACAAGTCGACCGTCCCCATCGGGTCCGCCCGGCACGTCGACGGGATCGTCCGCCGCACCCTGCGCGAGCGGGGCGTGGAGGCGACCGTCGCGGTCGCCTCCAACCCCGAGTTCCTGGCGGAGGGTCGCGCGGTGCGCGACAGCCTCTACCCCGACCGCATCGTGGTCGGGGCGGACGACGACGACGCGGTCGCGATGTTGCGGCGGCTGTACGAGCCGCTCCTCGAGCAGGCGTTCGAAGCGCCGCCCGGGATCCCCCGCCCCGACCGCATGCCGCTCCCGCCGCTGATCACGACCACCCCCACCAGCGCGGAGCTCACGAAGTACGCCGCCAACAGCTTCCTGGCGACGAAGATCAGCTTCATCAACGAGTTCGCCGGCCTCGCCGAGCGCGTCGGTGCGGACGTCACCCAGGTCGCGCGCGCCATCGGCCTCGACGACCGGATCGGGTCGCGTTTCCTGCACGCCGGCATCGGGTGGGGGGGCAGCTGTTTCGGGAAGGACACCCGCGCCATCCTGGCGACCGCGGACGTCTACGACTTCCCGATGCCGGTCGTGCAGGCGGCGGTCGACGTGAACTACCAGCAGCGCGTCCGCATCGTCGAGAAGCTGCAGGAGCACCTGAAGGTCCTGCGCGGCACCACGATCGGGATCCTGGGGTTGGCGTTCAAGGGCGACACCGACGACCTGCGCGACGCGCCGGCCCTCACGCTGATCGAGGTCCTGCAGGACCGCGGGGCGCAGGTGCGGGTGCACGACCCCGTCGCGATGGACAACGCGAAGGCGTTGGAGCCGTCCCTGGACGTGACGTACGCCACCGACGCGGTCGACCTGGCGGAGGGCTGCGACGCGCTCGTCGTCGCGACCGACTGGGACGCCTACCGTCACCTCCCCCTCGACGACGTGGCGGCCGCGATGCGCGGTCGGGTGGTGGTCGACGCCCGGAACCTGTTGGACCCGGACGCGGTCCGGGCCCGGCAGCTGCGCTACGTCGGCGTGGGGCGGTAGCGCGGGTGCGCCACGCCCTCGTGACCGGCGCCGCCGGGTTCATCGGCAGTCACCTGGTCGACGCCCTCCTCAACGAGGGTGGCTGGCGCGTGACCGGCCTGGACGCCTTCGATCCGTTCTACGACCCCGCGGAGAAGCGCGCGAACGTCGCGCCGCACGAGGGCAGCGACCGCTACCGCCTGGTCGACGTCGACCTGCGCGCCCCCGCGACGCTCCAGCAGGTCCTCGATCCGATCGCGGAGGCCACCCCGTTCGACGTGATCGTGCACCTGGCCGCGAAGGCGGGCGTCCGCCCCAGCCTCGAGGACCCGGTCGGATACCAGCAGGTGAACGTCATGGGGACGCAGTCCCTGCTGGAGCTGGCGAAGGGCTGGGGCACGCCGCAGTTCGTGTTCGCGTCGTCGTCCAGCGTGTACGGCGTCGACCCGGACGTACCCTGGCGGGAGGACCACGCGGTCCTGCGCCCCATCAGCCCCTACGCCAGCACCAAGGTGTCGGGGGAACTGCTGGGGCACGTCTACGCCCACCTGTACGACCTGCGCTTCGTGGCCCTGCGCTTCTTCACGGTGTACGGGCCGCGCCAGCGGCCCGACCTCGCCATCCGCAAGTTCGCGGAGCGCATGCTGGACGGCGCCCCGATCCCCGTGTACGGCGACGGCACGACCCGCCGGGACTACACGTACGTCGCGGACACCGTGCAGGGGATCCGCGCGGCGATGGACTACGGCGCGTCCCCCTACGACGTGTTCAACCTCGGGAACGACGCGACGGTGGACCTGAACGCGATGATCGCGACGCTCGAGCGGGCGTTGGGCGTCGACGCGATCCGCGAACCGCACCCCGCCCAACCGGGCGACGTCCCGCAGACCTGGGCGGACGTCACCCAGGCCCGGGACCGGCTCGGGTACGCCCCCACCACCGACTTCGAGACCGGCATCGACCGGTTCGTCACCTGGCTGCGGGACGTGCGCGGGGCCTCCTGACGAACGGCGCATCGGCGCCCCGACGCATCGACGGGAACAGGACCGGGCCGCCCTGGGGCGGCCCGGTCTCCTGCGCGGCGGCGGGGCCGCGCGTCGACTAGTCGTCGGTCGGGCTCGGGACGACCGTGAGGTTCCGGAAGTTCGTGCGGACCTGCCCCAGCGTGTCGGTCGCCGTCACCGTCAGGCGGTGGTCGCTGACCGAGACGACCGGGAAGGCGTCGCTCAGCACGACGTCGGTCGTCGACGCGGGGTCCGGGAACGAAATCCCCTGACCCGACAGGGCGGCCTCGAGCGTCTCGAGCTCCGCACCGGCGTCGGTCGTGACGCGAATCGTGAACGCGTGGTCCGCGAACACCTCCTGGTTGTTCGCGAGCCCGACGATCTCCACGACGGGGCGCAGGTCGGGCGTCCGGTCGACGACCACCGGCGCGGTGCTGGTGCGGGTGACCTCGCGGCCGTCGGCGTCGAGGCGGAGGGTCCACACGTAGCGGACCGACCCCTCGTCCCGACCGGACGCCAGGTACGCCCCGATGACGCCCTTCGGCATCGCCGCCAGCGTCAGCGGCTCCGACGCCACGTCGACGTACGTGACGTCCCCCGGCGTGCAGCCGCCCTCCGGACAGGTTCGGCCCGGCGGGAGGCGATGACCCACGTCGTCGAACGCGAACGTCGCGACGCCGTCCCCGAACGCGAGCGGCTGCTTGTCGGCATCGAGGTACGTCACCGTGTACCCGGTCAGGAACGCGCCCTGCGCGCCCGCCGGGGTCGTGAACGTCACGTTCTGTACCGGGGTTTCCTCGTCGTCGAGCGCGCGTTCCGCCTGGAAGGTCTGCGCGGCCGGCTGGAACGTCGCGTACGGCGCGTAGGCGCTCCCCTCGAGCAGGTTGCAGCCCGCCACCCCCGCGAGGGTCGCGGCGGCCGCGACGCCCAGCAGGGCGCGGCGCAGCCGCGCCGCGGGCCGCTGCCGCGAAGGGTTCGTCGTTCGTGGGTCGCTACCTCGCATGCGGCCTCCGTTCCACGTCCCGTCCGAGTGTAGACCATGGGTCCCGCCCGCCGGGCGCATCCGCCACCCCGACGACCGTCGTGGGCCCTACCGCCCGAAGCGCCGCTCGCGGGCCTGGAAGCTGCGCAGCGCCCGCAGGAAGTCCAGCCGCCGGAAGTCGGGCCAGAAGGCGTCGATGAAGTAGAACTCCGCGTAGGCGGCCTGCCACAACAGGAACCCCGACGAGCGCACCTCCCCGCTCGTCCGGATCACGAAGTCCGGGTCCGGCAGGCCCGACGTCCACAAGTGCTCCGCGATGGCGTCGGCGTCCAGGGTCCGCGCGATCGTCGCCGCGTCCTCCCCCGCCGCCGCACGCCGCTCCAGCAGGGCGCGGGTCGCGGCGACGATCTCCTCCCGCCCGCCGTACCCGAGCGCCAGATTCAGGTGCATGCCGTCGTGATGCTCGGTCTGCGCCTGAATCGCCCGCAACGCCTCTTGCGCCTCCTCGCTGAACCCCCCGATGTCCCCGATCACCCGCACCCGCACCCGGTGCTTCGTCAGGCGGGGGTCGTCCGCCAAGGACCGCGCCTGCTCCGCGAACAGGGCGTGCAGGTGCGCGACCTCCTCGGGGGACCGCCCCGCGTTGTCGCTGCTGAACCCCCACAGCGTGACGGTGGGGATCCCCAACTGCAGGCACCAATCCAGCACCTCGTGCGCCTTGCTGGCGCCTACGTCGTGCCCGGCCTGCACGGCCCGTTTCGTGAGGCGCGCGAAGCGTCGGTTGCCGTCCATGATGATGCCCATGTGCTGGGGCAGCGGCCCCGACCGGACCCGCCGCTCGAGCCGTCGCTCGTACGCCCAGTACAGCGGCGCGGTCGCGATCCGGAACCAGCGGTACGCCCGCAACGACCCCGGCGCGGCGCCCGCCCGCGGCGCGGCCGCGGGCGGGGCGGCCGGCCCCCGGTCCGCGGGACCCGCGGACCGGCCGGAGCGCACGTCGGGGGACGCGTCGGGGGGCGCGACGTCGGGCATCCCGTGATTGTACCGGGCGCCGGAACCCGGGTGGTACCCTCCCGGCAGCCGTACGTACCGGCGAACTCCGCCCATGACGAACCTCGCGACCCGTCTCCGACGCCGCCTCCAGGCGCCCCACAAGATCGCCGTCGACCTTTTCCTGTGGGTCGCCGCGACCCCCGTCGCGTTCCTGTTGCGCTTCGACGGGACGTTCCCCGCCCGCTACGTCGAGGCGGCCGCGCTCTACGCCCTCCTCGGTCTGGTGTTCAAGGCCGTCGCGCTGTTCGCCTTCCGCCTCAACCAACGTAGCTGGCGGAAGGTCACCTTCCGGGACGTGAGCGTCCTGACGCTGGCGATCGGGATCGTGGCGGGCCTCGAGCTGGCCGCCGTCTACCTGCTCCGCCCCGGGCTCGTCGTGCCGGCCTCGATCCCCCTCATCGAGGGGGTCCTGGCGCTCCTGGCGTTGTTCGCGGTCCGCGCCGCGCTCCGCGGGCTCGACGAGCGCCGCCGCCGCGTCCGGCCCGACCGCGCGCAAGCGGTCCTGGTCGTCGGGGCGGGGGAGGCGGGCAGCTTCCTGGTGCGGGAGATGCTGCGCCACCCCGAAATGGGCCTCGAGCCCGTCGCCCTCGTCGACGACGACCCCGCCAAACAACGCGTCCGGATCGGCGGGGTGCCGGTGCTCGGCACCCGCGCCGACCTCCCGCGCCTCCTGCGCGAAACGCCGGTCCAGCAGGTCCTCGTCGCGATCCCCACCGCGGAAGGCTCCCTGATCCGCGAGACGCTGCAGCAGGTGCGGGACGCCAGCGAAGCGGCGGGACGGACGATCGACACGCGGGTCGTGCCCGGCATGTTCGAACTCCTCTCGGGCGACGTCAGCGTCGACCGCATCCGCCCCGTCCGCGTCGAGGACCTCCTGCGTCGGCCCCCGGTCCAGCTGGACACCGACTCCATCGCGCAGTACGTCAAGGGCAAGCGCGTCCTCGTGACGGGCGCGGGCGGCTCGATCGGCAGCGAGATCGCCCGTCAGCTCGCGCGCTTCGAGCCGGGTGAACTCCTGCTCCTCGGGCGCGGCGAAACCAGCATGTTCGAGATCGACAAGGAGCTGGCCCGCACCCACCCGGACGTCCCCCGCCGCACGTTGATCGCCACCGTCCGCGAACGCGACCGGCTCGCCGTCCTGTTCGACCGGCACGCCCCCCAGGTCGTCTTCCACGCCGCCGCCCACAAGCACGTCCCGCTCATGGAGGCCCACCCGGAGGAGGCGGTCCTCAACAACGTCGCGGGCACCCGCCACGTCGTCGACCTCGCGCTCGCGCACGACGTCGAGGCGTTCGTCAACGTCAGCACCGACAAGGCGGTCAACCCCACCAGCGTCATGGGGGCCAGCAAACGCCTCGCGGAATGCCTCGTCCAGGACGCGGCGCTCCGCGCCGCGCCGGGACGACGCTACGTGTCGGTCCGCTTCGGGAACGTGCTCGGGTCGCGCGGCAGCGTCGTTCCTTTGTTCCAGGAACAGATCCGCGCCGGTGGGCCGGTCACCGTCACGGACGCACGCATGACCCGCTACTTCATGACGATCCCGGAAGCCTCGCAGTTGGTGCTGCAGGCCGGCGCCCTGGCGGAGAACGGCGCGGTGTACGTGCTCGACATGGGGGAGCCGGTCCGCATCGTCGACCTCGCGGAGGACCTCATCCGCCTGTCCGGCCTCGAGCCGTACGAGGACGTCGAGATCCGCGAGACCGGCATCCGCCCCGGCGAAAAGCTCTACGAGGAACTCCTCGGGGAGGGCGAGACGACCGGGGAGAAGCTGTTCGAGAACATCTTCGTCGGGCAGGGCCAGACGTTCGTCGGGGAGCCCCTGAGGGCCTACGTCGA
>JAVLCF010000112.1 GCA_031581195.1 Trueperaceae bacterium
GTTCCGGCCGTTCCTCGGCGGGGGTCTCGGCGTCGTCGGCCTCCTCCGCCTCGGCGGGGTCGTCCTCCTCGGCGGCGGGTTCCTCGGCCTCGCGGGTCTCCTGCACGAGCCAATCGACGATCTCCTGCGTCGGTTCGCCCGCTTCGCTGCGCTCGTACGCCTCGTGAATGAGGCGCCCATCGATCGTTTCGCTCCGCAGTAGCGCCTGCGCGACCGCTTCGACGGCGGGCCAGTGCTCGTCGATCAGGCCGCGACAGCCGTCGTACGCCTCCTGCAGCATCTGCGAGACCTGCCCCTCGAGTTCGCGGGCGGTCTCCTCGCTGAAGTCCTTGCGGCGCGAGATCTCCCCCCCGAGGAACACGGGGCCCTGGTCGGACCCCCAGGCGACGAACTCCGCGTCGCCCATCCCGAGGTCGAGCACCATCTGCTTCGCCGTTTCGGTGGCCTGCTTGAGGTCGTTGCTGGCGCCGGAACTGAGGGTGCCGGTCACCTTCTTCTCCGCGACCCGCCCACCGAACGCGACGATGAGCTGCGCCTTGAAGCGGTCGACGCTGTGGAACATCTCCTCCTTGGAGAGGGGCGCCATGAAGCCGCCCGCGCCTCCGCGCGGCATGATCGTCACCTTCCGGATCTGCCCCAACGCCTTCTGCGCGGCGAAGGCGACGGCGTGCCCCGCCTCGTGGTACGCGAGGATCTTGCGTTCCTCGTCGCTGGGCACGAGGCTTCCGCGCCGCAGGCCGAGGGTGATCCGGTCGAGCGCTTCGTTGAAGTCCAGCCAGCGGATCTTCTTCCGGTCGGACCGCGCGGCGACGAGCGCCGCTTCGTTCGTGAGGTTCTCGAGGTCCGCGCCGCTGAACATCGGGGTCGCTTCGGCGAGGCGGTGCAGGTCGACGTCGGTCTCGGTCGGTTTGCCGCGCACGTGCACGCCGAGGATCTCCTCGCGTTCGCGCATCGTCGGGAGGCCGATCGTGACCTGCCGGTCGAAGCGGCCCGGTCGCAACAGCGCCGGGTCGAGGATGTCGGGGCGGTTGGTGGCGGCGACGATGATGACGCTCGTGTCCTTCTCGAAGCCGTCCATCTCCGACAGGATCTGGTTCAGGGTCTGTTCGCGTTCGTCGTGCCCACCGCCGATGCCGGCGCCCCGGCGGCGGCCGATCGAGTCGAGCTCGTCGATGAAGATGATGGCGGGGGAGGACTTGCGGGCCTCCTCGAACAGGTTCCGCACGCGGCTGGCGCCGACCCCGACGAACATCTCCATGAACTCCGAGGCGCTGACGGTCAGGAACGGCACGCCGGCCTCCCCCGCGACGGCGCGCGCGAGGAGGGTCTTGCCGGTCCCGGGCGGGCCGACGAGCAGCATCCCCTTGGGGATCTCCGCGCCGATCTCGTGGTACTTCTGCGGGTTCTTCAGGAAGTCGACGACCTCGAGCAGCTCCTGCTTCGCCTCCTTGTGGCCGGCGACGTCGTCGAACGTCGTGTCCACCTTGTTTTCGCGGCCGTACGTCTTGGCCTTGGACTGCCCGAACTGCATCACCTGACTCGGGCCGCCCTGCGCGCGCATGAAGATGAACCAGAAGAACGCGATCAACACGACGATCGGCAGGATCGAGACGAGGAACCCGACCCACTGCGAGGGGTTGCGGACGGTGACGTCCGGGACCTGCGCCTCGAGGTCGGCGACGAGGTCGTCGGTGATGATCGCGGTCGTGTCGAAGCGCTCGATCGTCCGCGCTTCGCCGTCGATCGTCACCTGCGTCGGGCCGGTCAGGGTCCCCTGGATCTCGCCGGTGGAGCGTTCGATCGTCATCTCCGCGACGCGACCGTCCGCGACGAGCTGGCGGAAGGTCGTGAGGTTCACTTCGCTGCCGCCGGTGCCGGTGCCCAGCTGGTTGACGACGAAGATGCCCAACACCAGCAGCATCACGATCAACCAGGGATTGAACGGTCGTTTCAAGGAAAGCCTCCGTCGTGCGCCACGGGCGCGGAACCTTCGTCCCGCCGGGCGCGGCCCGAGAAGCGTAGCACCGGCCCGTCGCGGCCGGCTGTAAGCCGCGGGACGATGCCGGGGTGGGGCGTCCGCCCGCCGCGGGTCAGAAGCGGTACGCCTTGGGCACCGCCGTCACGCCGCTCGCCGTGACGGTGAAGCCCCGGGCCCGGTCCGCTTCGGCGTCGACGCCGATCTCCGTGCCGTCGGGGACCTCGACGTCCTTGTCGATGATGGCGTTGCGGACGACGCAGCGGCGTCCGATGCTCACGTCGTCGAACAGGACCGAGCGCTCCACCGTCGCGGCGCCGTGGACGCGGGCGCGGCGCGACAGGACCGAACGGTGGACCGTCCCTCCGGACACGACGACGCCCCCTGCGACGAGGCTGTCGACCGCGGTGCCGGGCCGGTCGTCGGCGTCCTGCACGAACTTCGCCGGGGCGCTGTACTGCGCCGACGTCCGCAACGGCCAAGCGTCGTTGTAGAGGTCGAACTCCGGGTCGCCCGCCACGAGGTCCATGTTGGCCGCGTGGTAGCTGTCGAGGGTCCCGACGTCCCGCCAGTACGTGTTCGGTCCGGCCTGCCCGGGGATGGGGTTGCGCGCGAAGTCGTAGGCGAACAGGCGCCGCCCCTGCGCCAGCGCGGTCGGCAGCACGTCCTTGCCGAAGTCGTGCTCGCTGCCGTCGTCCGCCGCGTCGGAGGACAGCATCTCGAACAGCGCGTCGCGACTGAACACGTAGTTCCCCATCGAGGCGAGCGCCATCGTCGGGTCGCCCGGCATGGGGTTCGGCGCGCTCGGTTTCTCCTGGAACTCGGTGATACGGAAATCACGGTCGGCCTGCAGGACCCCGAAGCGCGTCGCGTCGGCGACCGGCGTGGGGTAGGCGGCGACGGTGACGTCGGCGCCCTTGTCCAGGTGGTACGCGATCATGTGCGAGATGTCCATCTTGTAGATGTGGTCGCCGCTGAAGATCGCGACGAGGTCGGCGTCGGCCGCGTCGATCAGGTGCAGGTTCTGGTAGATCGCGTCCGCCGTCCCCCGGTACCACTCCGCACCGAGCTCCTCGTAGAGGTACATCTGCGCCGGCGCGAGGGTGATGAAGTAGTCGGAGAGGATCCCCCCGAAGCGCCAGTTGCGTTGGATGTGCTCGGTCAGCGACTGCGCCTTGAACTGCGTGAGGACGTACATCCCGAAGATGCCGCTGTTGATCATGTTGTTCAGCGCGAAGTCGATGATGCGGTACTTGCTGCCGAACGGCACCGCCGGTTTCGTGCGTTTCCACGTGAGCGGGTGCAGGCGCGAACCTTTGCCGCCGGCGAGCACCATGCCCACCGCCTTGTGCCGAATCGTCATGCGGTCGCCTCCTCGGGCGGTCGCGAAGGCCCACGCCCCCGCGCGAGCGCGGGCCGTGGGCGGGAGCGGGACGGACCCTCCCATCGTATCCGGTGTCCCGGCCCGCGGTACGTGCCCCGCGCAGCAGGTAGCCTCGCCAGCGTGGAGCACGTCCTCGAATACCAGGATTACCTGCTGGCCTACCGCCTCCGCGCCCTCGTCGGGGGGGCGCTTCGGCCCGCCCGACGCGAACTCGGGCTCGCGGAGTACGCCGCGAAGCGGCTCGAACGCCAGCGTCTCGCCCGCGACCTGCTCGGGCGCGACGACTACCGCGACGACATGCGGCGCGTCGACGCGCTCACCGACGAGCTGAACTTCGGGATGTGGCACAACCCCGGCGAGACCGTCGCGCTGCTCCGCAAGGTCGCGGCGGCCGGGGGGAGCGCCGCCCTCGAGAGCGAAACGGGGTTCGTCGAGGCGCTCCTCACCCGGCGCGAACGCGCGCGGCTCGGCGAGGCGGGCGCCCACCGCCTGGCGCGCTACTACCTGGCGCTCGTGCGCGCCAGCGCCGCCTACCTCGATCCGGAGATCTTCACGCGCCTGCGCGACGAGATCGATCCCGGCCGTCCCGACCTGCCGATCTTCGTCGAGCTCGGCGAGGGCGAGGACGCGACGCCCGCATGAGCGCCGACGTGCCCCTCCTGCTCGACCTGCCGCTCGACGACCTCCCGGCCGAGGCGGGCCGCGGCTACCGCCGCGACCAGCTCGCCCGCTGGCTGTACGCCCGCGGGGCCGGCGACGTCGACGCCATGACCGACCTCCCCCGCAGCTGGCGCGCGGAGCTCGCCGCGGGGTGGCGGGTCGACCCGTTCGACGGCTTCGAGCGCTTCGCGTCCAGCGATGGGTCGGTCCGCTACCTGTTCACGCTGCCCGACGGCCGCCGCACCGAGGCGGTGTACATGCCCTACGCCCGCCGCACGACGGTCTGCATCAGTTCGATGGTGGGCTGTCCGGCCGGCTGCACCTTCTGTGCGACCGGAGCGCTCGGCTTCGGGCGCAACCTCACGCGCGGCGAGATCGTGGGGCAACTCCTCGCCGTCGCCCGGGCGGAGGGCGTCGAGCCCACCGCCATCCGCAACGTCGTGTTGATGGGGATGGGGGAGGCGTTGTTGAACTACGACGCGGCGGTGTCGGCGATCCGGACGCTGATCGACCCGCGCGGCCTGGACCTGTCCCCGCGCCGCATCACCCTCTCCACCGTCGGCCTGCCCCGCCGCATCGAGCGGTTGGCGGGGGAGGGCCTCCCGCTGACGTTGGCGGTGTCCCTGCACGCGCCCGACGACGCGACCCGCCGCACCATCATCCCGACCGCGCACGCGCACGACGTCGACGACGTCATGGCCTCGCTGCACGCCTGGTACGCCGCCACCAAGCGGCGCGTGTCGATCGAGTACACGATGCTGCGCGGCGTCAACGACGCGCCGTGGCAGGCGGACGCCCTCGCCGACCGGCTCGAGGGGTTGTTGTCGCACGTGAACCTGATCCCCTTCAACGTGTGGGACGGCAGCCCCCAGGCCGGCAGCGACCGCGCGACGATCCAGGCGTTCCGCACCCGCCTCGAGGCGGCGGGCGTGTCGGTGTCGGTGCGCTTCAGTCGCGGGCAGGACAGCGGCGCGGCCTGCGGCCAGTTGTCGTGGCAGCAGCGCGGGACCGCGACGCCGAACGCCACGCCGAACGCGTCCGTGGGGTGAGCGCGAGCGTCACCGCCCCGGCCCACGGCCCCGTGTAGACTCGCGCCATGCTTACGTCACTGCGTTCACGACGCGTCGCCGGCCTCCGCGTCGGGGCGCTCCTCGCCGCCCTCGCCCTCGCCGGACCGGTGCAGGCGCAGGACGGCGCGACCGACGCCGCGCCGGACGTCGCCGCCCTGCGCACCGCGGCGGAGGCCGCAGGCGACGACCCGGCGCCGTGGACGGCGCTCGGCAACGCCCTCCTGGAGAGCGACCCGGAGGACGCCGGCGAGGCGTTCCTGGAGGCCATCGCGCTCGACTACCGGACGTGCGACGCCCACTTCGGGCTCGGCCTCGCCGAAACCGCGCAGGGCGACGTCGAGGGGGGCCTGTTCGCCTTCGACGAGGTGGCGCGCCTGTGCCCCACGCGGTTCGACGGGCACTACAACCGCGGGGTCACCCTCGCGCGCCTGGGGCGCGCCGAGGCGGCGGTCGCCGCCTTCCAGCGGGCCCTCGAGGAGGCGGACCCCGGCGAAGCGAGCGTCGACGACCGCGTCGCCGCCTGGCGCGGCGTCGCCACGCAACGCGCCCGCGTCGGCGACGCCGACGGCGCGGCGGCGGCGTACGCCGACGCGCGTGCGGTCCGTCCGGGGGACGCCGACCTGATCTACCTGCACGCCGAAGCGCTGCACGAGGCCGGGCGGGGGCTCGAGGCCCTCCCCGACCTGACGGAGTTGGCGCGCGAGGGGGCGGAGGCGCGGGTCGACGTCCTCGTCGCCGACGTGTACGCCGCGGCGGGGCGCCTCGAGTACGCCCTGCGGGGCCTCGAGCGGGGGATCGAGCGCGCCGCGGCCGCCGGCGACGACGCCGGCGAAGCTGCCCGCTGGCTGGCGCTCGGACGCCTGCAGGACGGCGTCGGGCGCCGCGAAGCCGCCGCGGAGGCGTACCGCACCGCGGTCGCGATCGACCCCACCAGCGCCGAGGCGTACACCGCGCTCGGTCGCACGCTCCTCGAGGCGGGCGACGCGGCGGGCGCCGCGTCGGCGTTGGCGCGCGCCGCGGAGATCGCCCCCGGCGACCCCGCCATCGCGCTCGTGCAGGCGAACGCCCTCGCTGCGCAGGACCGGCACGCCGACGCCGTCGCCGCCGCCCGCCGGGCGCTCGCGAGCGCGCCGGACGACGCGACCGAGGTGCGCCTCGAGGCCCAGCGTCGGGTCGGGCGCAGCGCCTACGCGCTCGGGGACCTGGCGGCGCGCGACGCCTGGCGCGTCGTGACGGACGCCCGCCCCGACGACGGCAACGCCTGGACGTGGGCGGGCCTCGCCGCGTACGCCGACCAGGCGTACCCCGCCGCCGTCCGCGCCCTCGAGACCGCCACCAACCTGGAGCCCGACGACCGCGTCGCGCGCCGCAACCTGGCGGCGGCCTACCTCGCGGTCGAGCGCTACGCCGAGGCGGAGAACGTGTACGCGTTGCTTCTCGAACAGACCCCCGACGACGCCGAAGCGGCGTACCACCTGGGGTGGGCCCGCTGGTCGCTGGAACGACCCGACGACGCGCGCGACGCCTGGGCGAACGCATGCGATCTGGGGTACGGTTCGGCATGCGACGCGTTGGACGACCTGTTCTGACGCGCGGGTCCGGCCGGCGCCCGACGGACGCGAGGGGGCGGGCCGGAGCCCGACGGGGCCGCCCCACGAGGTGCGGGGCGCGGCCGGGAGGAGCGACGCCGTGGATTGGTTGAGACGGAATTGGCCCGATCTGTTGATCGGGGTGGCGCTGATCGCCGTGATCGCCGGCATCGTCACGACCCTGCTGACCGGAGGGTCGCTCGTGCCGGGGGGCGGCTCGACGCCGGCGGCGACCCCGCCGGCCGACGCCGACGTCGCCGTCGTCCCCGGCGACGACGCGGACACGGCCGAGGCGCCCGCGCCGGGTGAAGGGGCGCCCGCGGAGGCGGACGAGGACGCCGCCGACGCCGACGCTGCCACCGACGTCGACGCCGACGCCCCCGCCCGCGTGGAGCCGGTCGACCCCGGCGCCGGCCTCGACGCCCCCGCGACCCCGCCCGGCGCGCCCGACGCCGACGCCGAGGAAGCCGACGCGGACGCGCCGCCGGAGCCGGCCACGGACGCGACGGACGACGCGCCGGACGACGCGCCGGACGAGGCGGCGGTCGCCGCCCCCGCAGCGGACGTCGACCTGGCCGCGGACGCGCCCGACGCGCCGTACCGCGTGGCGGTCGGCACCTTCACGGCGCGCGAGAACGCCGAGACGCTCGCCGCCACCTTCCGCGAGGACGGCTACCCCGTCTTCCTCGGCACGCAGGACGATCTCGTCGTCGTGCTCGTCGGCCCGTACGACGACGCCGACCGCGCCGACGACGTCGCGGCCACCATCCGCGCCGGCGACTACGGCATCGAACCGCTCGTGTACCGCTTCGAGCCCGACGCGAC
>JAVLCF010000113.1 GCA_031581195.1 Trueperaceae bacterium
CACCGGAACCGGACAAGGCCGCCACCCTCGACGCGGCGGGCCGCGACCGCCTGGCGCGCCTCGAGGCGCTCGGCGTGGCGCACCGCGACGCCGCCCGCCTCGCCGAGCACGCGGGCGCCACCGGCCTCGTCGAGGCCGCCCACGGCGCCGGCGCGGGCGCCTCCGCCGAGGCGCTCGCCAACTGGGCGCTCAACGAACTGCCGCGCGCGTTGAGCGACGCGGGGGACGTCGACCTGGCCGACGCGGCCCTGACGCCGGACGGCTTCGCCGACCTCGTCGCCCTCGTCGAGCAGGGGACCGTGAGCGGGGCGACCGGCAAGGCGCTCCTCGCCGAACTCGTGGCGGAGGGCGGGTCGGCCTCCGAGCGGGTCGAGGCGCGCGGTCTGGCCCGCATCGACGACGCCGGCGCCCTCGCGGCGACCGTGGCGGAGGTCCTCGACGCGCACCCGGACGAGGTCGCCAGCTACCTGGGTGGCAAGGAGGGCCTGATCGGCTTCTTCGTCGGTGCCGTGATGCGCGCGACCGGAGGGCGGGCCGATCCCGCTGCGGTGCGCGAGGCGCTCACCGCCGCCCTCGACGCGCGCCGCTGAGGCGCCCCGGGGGGCGCCTCAGCGGGTCTGGGTGACCTTGCGCAGGTGGCGCGGCGCGTCGGGATCGAGGCCCCGCTCCAGCGACGATCGAAGCGCCAACCACTGCCCCACCACGACCCCCAGGAACGCGTCGGTGATGGGGTCGCGCCCCTCGGGAAGGGGGATCGGCGTCGTCGCCTTGGCCAGCAGGTCGGGGTCGGCGGAGACGACCGTCAGGTCGGCGGAGGCGTCCACGAGCCGGTCCGCGGCCTCGCGCTGCGCGGGCAGGGTCGCGTCGCACGGCGCGAGCATCCACACCGGGTCGCCCGGCCCGAGCGAGGCGATGGGGCCGTGCTGGAACTCCGCGCTGCTGTAGGCGTGCGCATGCAGGTAGGCGGTCTCCTTCGTCTTGAGCGCGACCTCCGCGGCCGGACCGAACGACGGTCCGCGCCCCAGGACCACCAGCCGGTCGCCGTGCGTCCACCGGACCGCCGCCTGGTCGATCGCGCGGGTGTCGCGCAGCAGCGCCTCGATCGCGTCCGGGACCGCCGCCAACGCCGCGTGCAGGGCGGCGTCGTCCGCCCACGCCGCCACGACCCGGGCCAGCACCATCATTTGGCTGGTGAACGTCTTGCTGGCCGCCACCGACCGCTCCTCGCCGGCGTGCAGCGACAACGACCAGCGCGCGCCGCGCGCCAGGGCGCTGGTCTCGGGGTTGGCGACCGCCAGGGTCGGGATGCCGCCCGCCTCGAGCGCCCGCAACGCCGCGACGACGTCCCGGCTTTCGCCGGACTGGCTGACGCCGATCCCCAAGCCGCCCTCGGCGCGCAGGCGGGCGCCGGCGAGCGTCGGGAGGCTCGGGGGGATCGACGCGACCGGCACGCCGAGCACGGTGCCGGCCACGCCCGCGAAGAAGGTGACGGCGTTGTCGCTGGAACCGCGCGCGAGGGTCAGGACCGTGTGCGGGTCGACGTGCGCAATCTCCCGCCCGACGCGGAGGACCGCGTCGTCGGCGAGGACGCGCCGCAACACGTCGGGTTGTTCGAAGATCTCGCGCTCGAGGTGGGTCGCGGGGGCGCTCATGGGCGTCACGCTACCCCGGGCGCGCATGCGGGACCACCGGCGCGGCCGGCCTGCGCGCGTACCCTGCGGGCGTGAGCACGCCCGACGCCATCGTCGTGGGCGCCGGCCCGAACGGCCTCGCCGCCGCGATCACCCTCGCGCGCGCCGGGCGGTCGGTACACGTCCTGGAGCGCGCCGACGACGTCGGCGGCGCGGCGCGCACGCACCACGCCACCCTCCCCGGGCTTCGCCACGACGTCGGGTCCGCCGTCCATCCGTTCGGCGTGACGAGTCCGGCGTTCACCGCCTGGCCGCTGGCGGAGTACGGGCTCGCGTGGGTGCATCCGCCCCGCCCCCTGGCCCACCCGCTGGCCGGCGCCCCCGCCGCGACCCTGTTCGCCGACCTCGACGCGACCGCGGAGGCCCTGGGCTTGGACGCCGACCGCTGGCGGTTCCTGACCGGCCCCCCCACCCGCACCCTCGACGCCCTCGCCCCCGACGTCCTGGGGCCCCTCCTGCGCTGGCCCGCCGCCCCGCTGGCGCTGGCCCGGTTCGGGCTGCGCGGCCTCCCCCCGGCCACGTGGGTCGCGCAGGGGTTGCGTACCCCGCACGGGCGCGCCCTGTGGGCGGGCCTGGCGGCGCACGCCGCCCTCCCGCTGGGGGCGCCGGCGACGTCCGCGCCTGCGCTGTTGCTCGCCGCGATGGGGCAACGCGTCGGGTGGCCGTTCCCGCGCGGCGGGGCGGGCGCGCTCGCGGGCGCGCTCCGCAGCTACCTGGAGGCGCTCGGGGGGCGCGTCACGACCGGCGTCGAGGTGCGCGACCTGCGCGACCTCCCCGACGCGCCCCTCCGCCTGCTCGACGTGACGCCGGCGGCGTTCCTCGCGATGGCCGGGGAGGACCGCCTCCCCGCGCGCTACGTGCGGGCGCTTCGGCGCTACCGGCCGGGCGAAGCGGTCGTGAAGCTCGACCTCGCGGTGGAGGGGGGCGTCCCCTGGCGCGACCCGGCGGTGCACGAGGCGGGCACCGTCCATCTCGGGGGGTCGTTCGAGACGATCGCGGCGGCGGAGGCCGACGTCGCGAACGGGCGCCTCCCGACGACGCCGTACGTGCTGGTCGCGCAGGCCGGCCGCTTCGACGCGACCCGGCGGGCCGGCGACGTCGAGCCGCTCTGGGCGTACGCGCACCTCCCCCGCCCCCTCGCCGGCGACGGCGACGCCATCCGCACCCTGGCGGCGCGGATCGTGGACCAGCTCGAGGCGGCGGCGCCGGGCCTCCGCGCCCGCCTTCGGGCGCAACGGACGTGGAGCCCGGCGGACTTGGCGGCGGACAACCCGAACGTCGCGGGGGGCGACGTCGCGAACGGCGCGCCGACGCTCCGTCAACTCGTCGCCCGCCCGAACCTCGCGCGGGTGCCGTACGCGACGCCGCTGCCCGGCACCTACCTGTGCAGCGCCGCGACGCCGCCCGGACCGGGCGTGCACGGCATGGCGGGGGTGCGGGCGGCGGAGGCGGCGCTCCGGCGCGAGGGGTGAGGATCCGCCCACGATCCGCGATGCGCGGCACACGCCGCCCGCCCGGGGCGCGCTAGGGTTCCCGGCGTGAGCGAGTCCGAACGCATCGACGCCTTCGTCCGCGACCGGTTCGCGGCGTACGAGACCCTGACGAGCTGCCCCCCACCCCGCGAGGTCGAGGCCTGGTTCGACGACCTCGCGGGGGTCCTCTTCCCCGAGCACGCCACCCGCGCGCACGCCGACGCCGCCGCCTTCGCGGCGTTCGTCGCGGAGCTCGAGGCGCGCCTCGCGCACCTCGTCGAGCGGTGCCCGCGCGGGACGCCGGACTTCGCGCAGCGCGTCGCGACGGCGTTCTTCGCCGACCTCGGCGAGCTGCACGCCGCGCTCGAGCTGGACGTCGACGCCGCCCTGCGTGGCGACCCCGCCGCGCAGAACCGCGACGAGGTGGTGCGCACCTACCCCGGCGTGCGCGCCATCGTGGCGCACCGGGTGGCGCACGCCCTGTGGCGCCGGAAGGTGCCGTTGATGGCGCGCATGATCGCGGAGTACGCCCACCGGCACACCGGCATCGACGTGCACCCCGCCGCCCGCATCGGCGCGCGCTTCTTCGTCGATCACGGGACCGGCGTCGTGATCGGCGCGACCGCGGTCGTCGGCGACGACGTGAAGCTGTACCAGGGCGTCACGCTGGGCGGCTTGAGCGTCCGCAAGGCCGACGCCGACGTCAAGCGGCACCCGACGCTCGGCGACCGCGTCGTCGTGTACGCCGGCGCGACGGTGTTGGGGGGCGACACCGAGGTCGGGCACGACAGCGTGATCGGCGGGAACGTCTGGTTGACGCGGTCGGTGCCGCCCCACACGAAACTGACCTACAAGGCGTCGCTGCGCGAGGAACCGACCCCCGACCCGGACGTCGTCGAGGTCGGTTGACCCCCGCCGGGCCGCGCCGCCCACGCGGCGTCGAGGTCGGCGGGATCGAAGGGGTACGTCGCGCCGTCGCGGAGGTTCACCAGGCGCGCGACGGGGTCCACCCCGAGGGCCCGCCGGACCGCTTCGCGGTAGGTCGCCAACTGAAAGGCGTACCGCCCCGGGCGCATCGTCCGGTCGGTCTTGTAGTCGTCCAGCGTCCACACGCCGTCCACGAGGTACAGCCGGTCGATGACGCCCTGCCACACCTGACGACCGTCGGGTAGGACGACCGGCCACTCGCGGAGGTCCCGCGTGCGCGCCTCGAGGGGCGGGAGCGGACCGCCCAACAGCCCGCGGTACGTCCGGAGCATGGCGCGCACCTCCTCCAGGAGCCGGGCCTGCTCGTCCGGCGCGTAGGGGAACATCACCTCCTGCGCGCGGAGGAGGTCCATCTCGGCGTCGTCGTCGGGGTCGGCGTCGCGCCGGATCGCGTCGTGCAGGAGCGTCCCCACCGCCACCGCCTGGCCGGGGAGGCGTCCCGCCTCGTGCGCGGCGCCGGGCGCCAGCGGTTCGGCGGGCGGCTCGACGTCGCCGGACGCCCGCGGGGCGGAGGGGGACGGTGGTTCGTCGTCCGCGTCCCCCCGCACGCGCGAGGGGCTCTCGACCGGCGGGAGTTCCCCCTCGGGGAAGGCGGCCCGCGTCCACGGGGCCTCCGCCAGGGGGGCGCCGGCGGGTCCGCCCTCACGCGACACGTCCTCCGCGTCCGCGGAGGACGGCGGGGCAGAGGACGGCGGGGTGGAGGACGGCGGGGCGGCGGCCGGCGGCCCCCCGCCGTCCTCGGGGAGCGGGTGGACGGCGAGCACGATGCCGTCCTCGTCGCGGGGGGCGGCGTCGGGCCCGACCCGCATCGCGGCGAGCGACGCCGCCCACCCCTGCGGGCCGCGGTCGGGCACGCTCCCGGTCAGGATCAGCACGGTGCGCGCCCGCGACGCCGCGACGTACAACAGCCGCGATCCCTCCTGCCGAGCGCGCTCCAGGTCGGCGGCGCGGGCGGCGTCGAACCCCGGCCCGCCGGGCAGGTGCACGACGCCGTCCACGACGTGGAGGGGGTCGGGCCGACCGCCCCCCTGGGCCCCGACGTCGGCGACGGCGACCAGCGGCCACTCGAGGCCCTTCGACCCGTGCACCGTGATCAACGTGACGCCGTCGCCGTCGGCGGGGACGTCGCCCGCCTCCTTCGCGCGGCGCGACAGCAGATCGAGGCGTTCGAGGAGCACCTCGAGTTCGCCGGGCGGGCGTTCGGCGACCTCGAACAACAGGGCGTCGACGTTGTCGCGCTGGCGCGCGTCCAGGCGATCGACGAACCGTTCGCCGTCCAGGAACGGCTCGCGCAGGAGCCGACGCAGCGCCCCCAGCGGGCCGGCGCGGACCGCGTCGCCGGTCGCGTCGACGCGCTCCGCGACGTGCGGATGGCCGTCGCGGAGCGCCGCGACGGGGTCCTCGGCGCGCACCACCGCATCGATCGCGTCCGGCGTCATGCCGCCGAACGGGCCGCGCAGCCACGGCGCGAGGCTGGGGCCGGTCGGGTCGATGCCGACCCGGAGGGCGTGCACCAGGTCCCGGATTTCGCTGCGTTCGTAGTAGCCGCGGCCCTGCCGCAGGACCGCCGGCACGCCGTGCGCCGCGAGCGCCGTGCGGACGCGTTCCAGGCCGGCGTAGTTGCGGGCGAGGACCGCCATGTCCGACCAGGGGATCGCGTCGCGTTCGTGGGCCGCTCGAAGTCGGTCCGCGAGCACGGCGGCCTCGTGCGGCCGTAGGTCGTCCAACCGGGGCGCGCCGGTCGCCCAGTGGATCTCCACCCGCCCGTGGACGTCCGCCTGCGCGCCCGCCGCCTGGACGGCCGGCGCCTCGTCGGGACCGAAGCCCTCCCCGCGGCCCGCGAGGCTGCGGGTGAGGGCGTTCAGGAAGCGCGTCACGAGGACCGCGTGGCGGCGGGTGTGCGTGAGCGGCTGCAGCGCCTCGCCCGCCGCGAGCGCCGCGCGGAACACCTCGACGTCCGCCTGCCGGAAGCCGTAGATCGATTGTTTCGGGTCGCCCACCACCTCGACCTCGACGCCGGCGTCCTCGAGGGCGGCGAAGAAGCGCCCCTGGACGGGGTTGACGTCCTGGTACTCGTCGACGATGACGTGCGGGGCGCGCGCGGCGAGGCGGGCGCGGGCCTCGGGCACCTCGACCAGCGCCAGGGCGCGACGCTCGATCTCCGACGGCGCGAGGCGCGCCGCGCCGATCCGCGCCTGGTACCGCGCGTACGCCGCGCGGTACAGCGCGAGCAGGTCGGCGGCGTCCGCGTCGCCGTCCGCCGGGGTCAGGGTCGGCGCCAGCGAACGCTGGCGGAACAGGATGCCCGCGCGCTCCGCCGCCCGCCCCGCGAGGCGGGTGGCGGGCCCGTGCAGCGGGTGCTCCGGGTCCTCGGCGAGGAGCAGCACGCCGGCGAACTCCTCGTCGAACGTCGCCTGCGCCTCCCACGGGGGGAGCGTCCCGAAGGCCGGATCCAGGCCGAGGCGGGGCGCGGAGAGGCGCAGCCCGAGCGCCATGAAGCCGTGGATGGTGGTCAACGTCGCGCCGTCGCGTTCGCGGCGGGCGCGTTCGACCGCCGGCCGGGCGTCGGGGTCGAGGGCCACCAGGTCGAGGTAGCGGCCCTGCTCCAGCAGCACGTCGAGGCCTTCGCCGACGCGTTCGCGGAGCTCCGCCGCGGCGGCGCGGGTGAACGTCACGCCGGCGATGCGGCGCAGCGGCGTCCCGGCCTGGATGGCCTCGAGGAAGCGCGCGACGAGGCGCGTCGTCTTGCCGGTCCCGGCGGAGGCGACGCGGACCCTCACCGGACGCCCTCGCGACACAGGTCGAAGACGGGGCAGTCGCGACACGCGAAGCCCGGGGTGGCGGGCACCGCGCCCGCCTGCCAGCGCGGGAGCGCCTCGCGGACCTCGCGCACGGTGCGCTCCATGCGGCCCCAGACCTTCCGCACGGGGCCTCGTTCGGGCCAATCGACGGGCGCCTCCCCGACCGGCCAGAGGCGGAAGCGCACCGCGCGCACGTCGCGCCGCGCCAGCAGCTGCGCGGCGGCCCACCCGAGCTCCGGGTGGGCGTCGACGGCGGCCTCCGCCGCGGCGTCGTCGTCGGCGCGCCCGGGCGCCAGGAAGCGCACCAGGGTCGCTTCGCCCGCCTCGCGCCGGGCGGCGTCGAGGCGGGCCGGGACGCCGGTGTCCGCGTCGCGGAGCCGGACGGCGAAGGTGTATTCCGCCAGCACCTCGGCGTGCCCGTCGAGCCACGGCGCGTACGCCGGGTGGTCCTCCCCCAACGCCCGGAGGTCGGCGGGCGTCCAGACGTCGCGCGCCAGGAGGGCGCGGCGGAGCTCCAGCCAGGGGGGTGGGGCGTCGTCGCG
>JAVLCF010000114.1:0-4376 GCA_031581195.1 Trueperaceae bacterium
CGCCGCTCCGCGCGGCGCTCGAGGCGGCACCCGACCTGATCGCGCGGGCGGAGGCGGGGGAGCGCGAGGCGCTCGAGGCCGCGCGCGACGACGCGCGGGCGCGCGCCGAACGCGCCGACGCCCTGCAGGAGGAGGTCGCCAGCCTCGACGCGCGGGTCGCGGCGGCCGAGGAGGGGCACGACCTGACCGAGGCGCGCGCGGCGGAGCGCGCCGCGGTGGAGGCGTTGCGCGAGGCGCGCGACGCCGTGACGTTCGCCGAGGCGGGCCGGTGGTGGTTGGACCGGGTCGAGGCGGAGCACGGCGCGCAGGCGACCCCGGCGATCCTCGCGGGCGCGCGCGCCGCGTTCGCCGCCTTCACCGAGGCGCGCTACGAGCTGACGATCGACCCGCGCGCGGAGGAGGGGCGGCGCTTCGTGGCGTTCGACCGGCGCGACGGCGTCGAGCGCACGCTGCGGGAGCTCTCGACGGGCACGCGCATGCAGATGCTGGTGGCGGTGCGGATCGCCTACGCCCGCCACGCCGAGGCGGGGGGGCCGGCGCTCCCGGTCGTGCTGGACGAGGCGCTCACGACGAGCGATGCGGAGCGCTTCGCGGCGGTGGCGCGGAGCCTCGCGCGTCTCGTGCGGGACGAGGGCCGCCAGGTCCTCTACCTCTCCGCCCGCGCGGAGGACGCCGCCGCCTGGCGGGCGGCGGTCGCGGACCTCGACGGCGAACCGGTCGACGTGCAGGAGTGGCACCTCGACGCCGCGACGACGACGGCGGCCGTCACCGACCCGGCCGTCCTGACGCTGCCGCCCGTCGACGCGGTCCCGGATCCGGGGGACCTCGACGCCGCGGCGTACGCCGTGCGGTTGCGGGTCCCGCCGATCGACCCGTGGCGGGCGGCGGACGCGATCCACGTGCTGTACCTCCTGCACGACGACCTGCCGACCGTCGCGACGCTGGTGCGGGGTGGCGCGACGACGCTCGGGGTGGTCGACGGCGTCGACCGCGCCTCCGGCCTGCCCGGCTGGATCGGGACGGCGCCCGCCGAGGCGCTGCGCGACCGGATCGTGGCGGCGCGCGCTTGGCTGCCCGCTTGGACCCTCCACCGGGCGCGGCCGGTGGACGCCGACGTGCTCGCCGCCTCGGGCGCGGTGAGCGACACCTTCTTCGACGCCGTGGCGCAGGTCGTCCGCGACGTCGAGGGGGACGGGGCGGCGTTGGTGGCGGCGCTCGAGGCGAAGGCGGTGTCGGGCTTCCAGACCCGCAAGCGCGAGGAGCTCGAGCAGTACCTGCGCGAGGAGGGCTACCTCGTCGAGGGCGCGCCGTTGGCCCCCGCGGAGCGGATCGGGCGGATGGCGACGGCCCTCGAGGCGGCCGGGCGGGCCCGCGACCCGGGCGCCCTCGCGGCCCTCGATCGCGCCCTCGAGGCGGGCGTGACCGCGGGCGGGCGGTCCCCCTCGCCCGAGGCGTAGCCTCGGGCATGCCCCGTCGCGCGCGCCGTCGCGGTGCGCACGTCGTCCTGCTGGGGCCGGACGGGGTCGGCAAGACGGCGGTGCTCGACGCCCTCGAAGCCGACCTCGCCGCGGCCGGCGTGGCAGTGCGGCGCCGCCACCTCCGGCCGCACCTGGACGCGGTGTGGCGCGGCCGACCGACGCCGGAGGCGCCGGTCCGCCCGGGCGCGCCGCGCGGGCCTCTGGGGTCGCGCCTGCAGGCCCTCGCGTGGCTGCTCGAGGCGCACGTCGCGTACCTCGCGCGCGACGGGGGGTGGCTGCGGCGGGGTGGGTGGATCCTGCAGGACCGCGGGCTGGCCGACCTCGCGGTCGATCCGGCCCGGTATCGCTCGTCGGCGCCGGAGCGGGGCGTCCTCCGGGTTCTGCGGTGGGCCCCGCGGCCGGACGTGCGCTACGTGCTGGTGGCGCCGGAGGGGACGCTCGACGCGCGCCGGGCGGGCCGACCGGGTGGGGTGGACGCCGCGCGCTACGAGGCGCTCGCCGCGCGGCTTCCGGGGGCGGTCCGCGTCCGGGCGGACCGCCCGCTCGCGGACGTCGTGGCGTCGGTCCGGGCCGACCTCGCGGCGCGCGGATGGTGGTGGGACGTCAGGCGTCCGCCGGCGTCACCCGCTCCACCTCGCCGGTCGCGGTGAACACCAGGAGGCCCTCGCTCGCGCCCAACAGCGCCAGGTAGCCGCGAACCTGTTCGCGGTACCCGGCGCGGGTCGCTTCGCTCGCGTCGCGGTCGCTCTTCCAGTCGACGACCGTCGTGACGTGGCCGGCGTCGTCGAGCGCGACGGCGTCGGCGATGCCGGAGATCAGCACCTCGCGTTCCCCGTCCGCGTCCACCTCCACCCGGACGCCGTGCACGTCGACCTCGGCCAGTAGCCGCCCGTGCAGTGCCGCGACGGCGGGGTGCTGCCAGGTGGCCTCCACCTGCGCCGCGACGTCGTCCGGGTCGACGTCGGCGGCGGCGTCGGGGTGCTCCGCGGCGAGCTGCGCGTGCAGCGTCGCGGCGCGTTCGGCGAGGGCGCGGCCGTCGGCCCCTCCGTCGTCGCGCGCGGGGGGGAGGAGGCCGTGAATGCGTTCCTCGAGGAGGACGTGCACCAGCCGCCCGCGGAGGGTGCCGGCCCCGACCGTCGGGCGGGGCGGGGGCGTGAGGTCGTCGGTCCCCTCGTCGGGGGCGGCGAGGGGGCGTTCGGGGTCGGGGTGCGTGGACGGTGCACGGCGCACGACCCGACGCCGGGCGGCGCGCAGCGCCGCGCTGCGCGCGGCGTAGGCGCCTTCGTCCGGTCCCGCGTCGCGCAGGGCGGGGGGGCCGGCGTCGCGCGCGGCGGGGGGTGGGTCGAGCTTCGCGAGGCGGTCGAAGGGCCAGTCGACGAGCGCGTGCCAGCCCGCCGCCTTCGTTTCGAACGTCGGTTCGGGCAGCACCAGGACGTCCTTGGCGCGGGTGACGGCGACGTACCAGAGGCGGAGGCGTTCGGCGTCGGCCTCCTTGGTTGCGCGCTCGGTCGCGTCGTCGAAGCCGGTGGTGGCGTGCCCGAGCAGCCGGTGGGCGAGCACGCCGTCGCTTCCGACGTGGGGTGGGGTCGGGGCGCGGCTGGTGCCGAAGGCGTTGATGGGGATCACGACGCGCCACTCGAGGCCTTTGGCGGCGTGGACCGTGATCAGCGAGACGGCGTCCTCGACGGCGTCGCGTTCCGCTTCGCCGGTGCGTTCCGCGTCGTTCCAGGCGCGCCAGGTGGCGCGGACGTACGCGTGCAGGCCGCGCGCGGCGTACGCGTGGGCGCCGTCGAGGAACGCCTCGAGGTTCGCGAGGTCGCGCCCGGCGTGCCGCGGGTTGCGGGCGCGGAGGGTGGCGCGGACGTCGAGCGCGTCGACCGCGTCGCGCAGGACCGCGTACGGCGTGCGCGTCGCGGCGTCCGCCGCGAGCGGCGCGAGGCGACGCAGGGCGTCGCGCACCGGGCCGTCGGGGAGAACGTCGGGATCGACGTCGGTGCGGAGCGGTCCGGGGCGCGGGGCGGACGCGTTCCACGCCGCCTGCGCGTCGAGGAGGGCGGCGTCGGGCACGCCGATCAGGGGCCCGCGGAGGAGCGCGCCGAGGGCGAGGGTGTCGGCGGGATCGACGAGGGTGCGCGCGAGCGCGAGGAGGTCGAAGACGACCTGCTGGACGTAGTAGTTCTTCCCGGCCTGCGAGGCGACCGCCACGCCGCGCGCCTCGAGTTCGCTTTCGTAGCGCTCGAGGTCGGTGCCGACCGGCGCGAGCAGGGCGACGTCGCGCGCGGTGAGGCCGGGCAGGTGGGGTTCGGCGTCGGGGTCGAGCAGGGCGACGCAGAGGTCGGCGACGCGGCGCGCTTCGCTGGCGCGGACCGCGTCCGACCAGCCCTTGGTGCTGGGTTTCAGGGGGACGGGCAGCGTCAGGGGGAGGGTGGCGACGGCGGGGGGCGCGTCCGCCGCCGCGGTGCGGAACGGCGCGAGGGGCGCGTAGTCCGGTTGGTGCTCGCCCCGCTCCATGGGGCCGGCGAAGACGTCGTTGGTGAACGTCAGGACGCCGGGCACGGACCGGAAGTTCGTGCCGATCGTCAGCAGGTCGGCGCCGGGGTCGTCCGCCATGCGGTCCTTGAGCATGGCGTACGTGCGGACGTCCGCGCCGCGGAAGCGGTAGATCGATTGTTTCGGGTCGCCGACGACGAAGCGGGCGCCGGGGCGGGCGGGCCAGGTGCGCCAGTCGTCGTCGTTGGGGACGCCGGTGAGGCGCCACACGATCTCCGCCTGCAGCGGATCCGTGTCCTGAAACTCGTCGACGAGGACGTGCCGCCAGCGGTTCGCGAGGGCGGCGCGGACGTCCGCGTGGTCGCGGAGGAGCGCCGCGGCGCGGCGCAGCAGGTCGTCGTAGTCGAG
>JAVLCF010000114.1:4476-7467 GCA_031581195.1 Trueperaceae bacterium
CGAGGGCGAGGGCGAGGTCGACGACGTCGCCCGGCGCGACGTCCGCCGCGCCGACCGCGAGGCCGTCGACGTCGTCGAGGATCGCGCGGAGGACCTCGCGCCGCTCGGTCGCCTGCGGGGAGGTGAACGGCCAGTGGTCCAGCTCCGCGGCGAAGGCGTCGACGCCGTCGCGCAGCGCGGCGAGGGACGCGCCGAGCGCCGCGAGGTTCGCTTCGGGGGGGGTCGCGTCGCGGTGGTGCCGGCGGTCGACGGCGAGGGCGCGGAGGCCGGCGGCGCCGGTTTGGGGCGCCCCGACCAACCAGCGCACGAGCGGGTCGTCCTCGCGGCCGGCGTCCCCGAACCGGTCGCGGAGCCACCCGTCGACGACCTCGTCGAAGAGGGCGTCGGCGGCGTCGGCGTCGAGGACGCGGGCGCCCGGGTCGAGGCCGGCTTCGACGGGGTAGGGCAGCGCCAGGGCGCGCGCGAAGCCGTGGATGGTGCTCGTCGTGAGGGCGTCGATCTCGCGGGCGGCGGCCCGGAGGTTCGCGCGGGCGGCGTCGTCGACGCCGCCCGCGAAGGCGGGCGCGACGGAGACGTCGACGTGCCCCTCGATCAACGCCTCGACGAGGGCCTGCACGGCGTTGCCGAGCCGTGCGGCGGCGGCGTCGGTGAAGGTGATGGCGGCGATCGCGTCGGGCGGTTCGCCGTCGGCGAGGAGGCGGGCGATGCGGCCCGCCATCAGGGACGTCTTGCCGCTGCCCGCCCCCGCCTCGATCAGGAGGCTGCGGTCGCGGGTCGTGAGGGCGTGCAGGCGGGCGTCGGCGTCGTGCAGCGTCGTCACGGGGAGGCCTCCTCGTCGTCGTCCGGGTCGGCCCAGGCGGCGGTGACGTCGGCGCGGAGCGCGTCGACCGCCTCGCCGATGCGTTCGGCGTACGCCTTCGCGTCGGCGGGGAGGGCGAGGCGCAGGGGGCGGCTGGGGACGGTCCCGTCGAGCCCGTCCTCGCCGGGCACCGCCCCACCGGCGGCGAGGGCGTCGCGGGCGGCGGCGAGGGCGCCCCCGAGGCGGTCGATCTCCGCCTCCATGCGGTCGGCGGGGACGGTGCGGACGACGGGGCCCTTGGGGTAGATCAGGCGCGCTTCGGTGCGAGGGGCGGGGTCGAGGTGGGCGCGGGCGACCGCGGCGTACGCGACGCGCTGGACCTCCTGGCCGTCCGCGAGGGCCTTCTCGGTCTTCGGGGCGCCGGTCTTGTAGTCGGTGACGCGGGCCTGGGTGCCGTCGCCGCTCACGTCGAGGCGGTCGACGACGCCGCGCAGGCGGAGCGTCGTGCCGGGGAACGTGAACGGCGCGTCGGGGGGCCACGGGGGGGTGAGGCCTTCGACCGGGGCGCGACGGTCGGCGAGCCCGAAGCGGACCTCGGCGAAGCTGCGCATGCCGGGCAGCGGCGCCCCCTCGAGGGCGAGGGCGCGGCGCGCGAGGGCGTCGGTCCGCCGGAGCGTGGCGCGCCAGAGGGTGGCGGGGGGCGGCGCGAAGGCGTCGCGTTCCCCGGGGTGCGTGAAGCGTTCGGCGGCGGCCTGCAGCGCGTCGGCGAAGGCCGCGTCGAGGCCGGGGGCGCCGTCGTGCGCCGCGACGCCGTCGGCGGCGAGGCGGCGGGTGACGCGCTCGAGGACGTCGTGGAGGAACGTCCCGAACGTCCGCGCGTCGAGGTCGAGCGGTTCGTCGTCGAGCGGGGGTTCCTTCCAGTGCAGGACGTGCTGAGCGACGAAGCGCAACGGGTCGCGGAGGAGGGGGACCAGGTGGCTGGGGGCGAGGGGACCGTCGAGGGTCGCGAGGATCGCGGGGTGGTCGGCGGGCACGACGCCGTCGTGGGCGGTGAGGGCCTCGGAGCGGCGGGCGCGGAAGGCGTCGACGCCGCCCCGGCGGGCGGGGTCGCGGGCGAGCTCCGCGGGGCGGTGGGCGCGGCGGTCGGCGTCGTCGTACGGCGTGGCGGGGGGTGCGTCGGCGGGGACCTGGACCTCGTCGCCGGGCACGTCGCGCAGCAGAGGGCTGGGTGGCGCGGCCTTGCCGCCCGCGTCGGCGCGGGGGCGGGAGAGGACGAGTTCGTCGCCCGGGAGCGACCGGAGGGCGCGGAGGGTGCCGCGGTCGCGGCGGCCGCGGGGCGGGTCCACCAGGGGGCGTCCGCCCCGCAGGTGGGCGGGCAGCAGCGGGTCGTCGACGTTGTCGCGGGGCCAGGCGCCGCTGGCCAGGCCCAGCAGGCGGACGCGGGGGCGGGGGGCGGCGAGGAGGGTCTCGGCGGGGGCCCAGAGGGCGGCGCCCTCGGGGTCGACGTCGTCGCCGTCGCGGAGCTGCTCGAGGTGGTGCAGCAGGTCGGCGCGGCGGCCGCGGTCGAGGGCGCGGGTCCAGACCTCGTGGGCGCGCCCCCGGAGCCACCGGTCGCCGACGGCGTGGGCGGCGTCGAGGCCGCGGGCGAGGTCGTCGACGAGCGGGTCGAGGGCCTCGCGGGCGGCGGCGTCGAGGTGCGGACGCACGTAGGGCCAGTGCTCGGCGCGGCCGAAGATCGTTTCGGGGTGCAGGGGTCGGTCCCAGTCGAGGGGGATCGCCGCGAGGGGGGCGTCGCCGGCGCCCCCGTCGGCGGCGTGGCCGGCGGCGAGGAGGCGGCGTAGGCGCGCGCGGCTGGGGCCGGCGCGGAGCGCGTCGGCGAGGGCCGCGGCGAGCTGCCCCGCGGGGCGGTGCAGGACGGGGACGCGGTGGGTGACGTGGAGGGGAAGGCCGGCGCGGCGCGCGGCGGGGATCAGGCGGTCGTCGTACGCGCTGGGGTCGAGCGCGGCGACGGCGAGGTGGTGCGCGGGGACGCCGGCCTCGAGGTGGGCGCGGAGCCAGCGGAGGGCGGCGCGCACCTCGTGGGCGGGGTCGGCGTGGGCGGCGCGGACCGGGGTGGGCGCCGCGCCGGCCGTGACGTCGTCGGCGGCGACGTGGACGCCGTCGGGGGCGGGCGTCTCGTCCTCGAGGCCGGG
>JAVLCF010000115.1 GCA_031581195.1 Trueperaceae bacterium
TCCGCGGATCCGCACGCTCGGCCGCCCCCAACGGCGTCCCCCTCACCGGCGACGGGTACACGTCCGCCGGCACGAACGCCTCCACCCCCAACACGGCGTCCGACGATTCGCTCGCCCCCACCCGCCCGACGACGGCAGGCCCGGTCTCGCCGTCCTCGCGGACGGCGCCCACGAGCAGGCCACGGCGCAGGGTCGACGTCGACGTGGTCCCTCCCTTGGCCTTCAGGCGGCCGACGAATCCGCCGGTGGGGTCACCCCCCGTCACGTCGCCCGCGATGCGCACGTCGCGCAGCGTCACCGCACCGCCCGGGTCGACCTTGCCGACCGCACCCCCGACGTCGCCCTGCCCGTTCGTCGACGTCACGTCCGCCAGGACGTCGACGGCGTCGAGGGTGACGCTCGGGTCGGGGTCTGACTTCTCCTCGTCCATCCTCCCGAGCACCCCCGCGACGTTCGCCTTCAAGTTGCCGGTCGTCGCGATCACCGTGCCGTCGACGACCGCCCGGGTGACCGTGAGGTCGGCGGTGACGAGTTGGCCGACCAGACCACCCGCCCCTTGGTCGGCCTCCACGGCGCCGTCGACGTCGACGTCCACCAGCGTCGTGCCCTGGGAGGCCTCCCCGATCACGCCTCCGACGGCGTTCGTTCCCGAGACCTCACCCCGCCAAACGACGCCCTCGATCCTCGCCGTCCCCTTGTCCACGTGCCCCACCACGCCCCCCACGTTGGCCGCCCCCACCGTCGTCCCCGACACCGTCGTGGCGACCACCTCGGCACGCGCGCTCCCGTTCTCGACGATGCCGATCACCCCGCCGACGTTGTTCCCGGGGGCGGAGCTACCATCCACGTCGGCACGCACCGTCACGCCCTCGATCCGTGCCATCCCCCCGACCTTCCCGACGACGCCCCCCGCCTTGCGCAGGGTCGTCGACAGACGCGTCGACGGCTCGACGGCGACGTCGACCGTCCCGCCGTCCGCGAGGAACGACACGCCACCGAAGAGGCGTCCGATCATGCCGCCGGTGGCGTTCCCTCCCCGCAGGGTGCCCCGCACCGTGCCACCCGTCACCGTGAGGTCTTGCTCCGTGTCGCTCTTGGTGACGCGCCCGAACAAGCCCCCGATTTGGCGACCGCCCTCGACCTCGACGTCGACGCGGGGCCGGCGCACCGTCGCATCGGACGCCAGCTTCAGGTTGCCCACCAGTCCGCCTCCCCTGAGGTTGTCTCCCGCATTCGGCGTCGCCACGACGTCCACCTTGGACGCGCGGACGACGACGTCGGTCCAGGTGCCCCCGGACGCTCGCCCCGCGAGGGTGCCGACGGCCGTACCCCCGGTCACGTCGGCCCCGGAAATCGTCACGTCCGCCACCGTCAGCCCCTTCGCGTCCCCCGCGACCACGGCCACGCGCGAATCGCTCGACGACACGAACGAATCCTCGAACGTCAGGTTCCGGAGGGTGGCGTCCTCCACACCACCGAACAACGCGGCGTCGCTCTGGTCGCTCACGATGCGCAGCGATCGAATCGCGTGACCGCCGCCGTCGAACGAGCCTTGGAACCAGGCGTCCGTTCGCCGGGTTCCATCCGAACGAAAGCCGACCGGCACGACGGTCACGCCCGTCAGGTCGACGTCGTCCGTCAACGCGAACGACGCGGACCAGCAGGCGTCGGTGGTGCTGTCCGCATCGGTCAGCTCGGCGAAGCGGTCGGTCATCGAGGTGAAGGCGGTGACGTCGCCGATTTCAAACGGAGCATCGTCCGACCCCTCGCCCGGCAAAGGCATGCTGCAGGCCTGTGCGAGCGCGGCGCCGGACACGCCCAGAAGCAGCGCCGCGAGCGCCCACCGGGCGACGCGCCGGAGCGGCGACGTCGTCGCCGGCGCCCTCATCGCGGCGCCTCGTAGGTGATGGTGAGCGGCGAGCAGGCCTGCTCGCCGGACGTCGGTTCGGGGACCTCGGCGCCACACACGTTCACCTCGAACGAGGACGTGGCGGCGTCGGAACCGGGGGACGAACCGCCCGCCCCACCGCAGGCCGCCAACCCGAACGCACCGGCTATCACAAACACGATACGCATGTACCAGCGTAAACGTAATGGGCTCATGGGTCGCATTCCTTCCATCCACCTGGCAAGACGTGTCCCGGAGGGACCTTTGGACGAACGGCGGACGTTCGTACGACGCAACGCGACGACAGCGTAGCAACTCACGACGTAACACCGTCAAGAGGCCGGTGCAGGCCGTGCCGCGCGGGCCTCCTCCGCCCCCTCCCGCCATGGGACGTCGCGCCCGGCGCCGGGGTGCGTCGGACGGCGCCGCCGGTCCGACGCCACGCGCACCCCCGACCCGATGCGACGAACGACGCTGCCCGTCGCATGGGGGCGGTGGGGTACGGGCGGACCCCGCGACGCCGGCGTCCCCGAAAGGAGTCCCCATGGCCCCCCGACCCCCACGCGCTCCGGTGACCCCCCGACCCTCGACGGCGTTCCCGAAACCTCACGCCAGGCTCCTCCTGGCCACCCTGGCGACCCTCGCGCTCCTCACCGCCTGCTCGAGCGGTCCCTCCGGCCCCGTCGAGCGGTACGACCTCGACGGGCGCTACCAGCTCGACGTCCGCGTCACGGCCTCCGAGGACGATCGCGTTCCGGAGGGGGCGCGCGGAACCACCGAGTTCGTCGTGGAGACGACCGGCGACACCGCGGTCCTCTCCATCGACGGGACCTCGGTGTCCGGCTGGACGCGCGACGGGAACACCCTCCGCTTCGTCGGCAGGCTCGACGGCTGCGACGCGCGCCTCGACCTCCGCTGGACGAACCCCGACCGGGTCCGCGGCAGCGGACGCGACGTGTGCGACGGCCTCGAGGTGCGCTACGCCTACGCCGGCGAACGCACCACCACCCCGTTCGACGCGTCCCCGACCCCCTAGCCCCACCCCACGCGTCCGACGCGCTGGCGGGCGATGCGCGGGCGGGGGGCCGCACGGTCCTCCGTCGCCGCTCCGCCCCACGCCCGCACCCGCACCCCCGCACCCCCGCGGTGCCCCCGCCTCCGTGCGCCGCCCTTCGGGGTAGCCTGCGCCGAACCGTCGCCCCCGGAGGCCGCCATGCACGTCTACGTCGCCGACAGCTTCCTCGAGGGCCTCGCCCGCCTCGAGCCCGACGCGCGCACCCGCGCGCAGGCGACCGCGTTCGACGTCCAGGCCCGCCCCGACCACCCGTCGCTCCGCCTGCACCGGGTGGAGGGCACGAACGAACCGTTCTGGACCGCCAGCGTCGACATGGATCTGCGTATCGTGCTGTGGAAGCGCGGGGACGTCACGGCGCTCTGCTGGGTCGACCGGCACGACCCCGCCTACGCCTGGGCGCGCCGCCACCGCTTCGTCGTCAACCCCGAAACGCACGCCACCCAACTCGTCGCCACCGAACGCGTCGTCGAGGAGGTCACCGACGTCGTCCGCCGCACCGAAACGCGCGGGCCCGCCCTCTTCGCCGCCTACGGCGACGCGTACCTCACGGCGCTCGGCGTGCCGGAACCGCTCCTGCCCGCGGTGAAGGACGCCGACGAAGCGACCTTCCTCGACCGCGTCGCGGACCACCTGCCCCCCGAAGCGCAGGAACGCCTCCTCGCCCTCGCCGCCGGCGAGGTCGTGCCCGTCCCCCGCGCCGCCCCCGCCCGCGACGACGACCCGCTGGCGCCGTTCGGGACGGGCGACGCCCGCCGGCACTTCCACCTGATCGAAGCGCACGCCACCAAGGCGCTCGAGCGGGCGCTCGGGCAACCGTGGAGCGCCTGGTCGATCTTCCTGCACCCCGACCAACGCGACGTCGTCGACCGCGCCTTCGACGGCCCCGCCCGCCTCCGCGGCGGGGCGGGCACCGGCAAAACCGTCGTCGCCCTCCACCGCGCCGTCCGCCTCGCCCGCGAGGGCCGCGGGCCGGTCCTGCTGACCACCTACTCGCGCACCCTCGCGGAGCGCCTCGCCCCGATGCTCGACCTGCTGATGGACGCGGACGACCCCGCCCGCGCGCGCCTCACCGTCGCGCACCTGCACCGCTACGCCACCGAAGCGTGGACCGGCGACGCGCAGCCCCGCCTCGACGTCCTCACCGACGCGGCCCGCAAGCGCGACCTGGCGCGCGCCGCGGTCGCCGACGCCGGCGGCGACCCCGACGCCGACGCCCCCCTCCTCCTGGCCGAGTGGGAGCGGGTGATCGACCCGCACGGGCTCGCGACCCTGGGGGCGTACCTCGCCGCCGACCGCCGCGGGCGCGGCGAGCCGCTCGGGCCCGCCGCCCGCCGGCGGGTCTGGACGCAGATCGAGGCGCTCCGCGCGCGCCTCGCGCAGGACGACGTGCACACCTTCGCCGGCCTCGCTCACGCCCTCGCGGCCCGCCTCGACGGGGCCGGCGACGCGGCCCGCCCCTTCGCGCACGTCGTCGCCGACGAAACGCAGGACTTCGGGGCGGCGGAGCTGCGGCTCCTGCGCGCCCTCGCCCCCGCCGGCCCCGACGACCTGTTCGTGACCGGCGACCCCGGGCAACGCATCTACGCCGGCGCCTCGAGCCTGCTGGCGGCCGGCATCGACGTCCGCGGGCGGTCGCACGTCCTGCGCGTCAACTACCGCACCAGCGAACAGATCCGCCGCTACGCCGAACGCCTCCTCCCCGACGTGCACGCCGAGCCCGACGGCGACGAACGCCGCCCCCGCGTCGTCTCCACGTTCCGCGGTCCCGAACCGGACGTCGCCGTCCGCCCGACCGTCGCCGGCGAACGCGACGCCGCCGCCGACTGGCTCAAACGCCGCCTCCAGGAGGGCTACCGCCCCGAGGACGTCGCGATCTTCGCGCGCACCCGCCAGCTGCTGCAGGACCGCGCAAAGCCGATCGTGCGCGCCTGCGGGCTCGAGACGACGGACCTCGCCCGCAGCGACGGCCCGACCCCCAAACGCGTCGCGGTCGGCACCCTCCACCGCGCCAAGGGCCTCGAGTTCAAGGTCGTCCTCGTCGTCGCCGCGGAGGAGGGCCAGCTCCCCAACCCCAAGGCCCTCGACGCCGAAACCGCGAACGGTACCCCCGAGGCGGGCCTCCAGCGCGAACGCAACCTCCTGCACGTCGGCGTCACCCGCGCCCGCGAACGCCTCCTCGTGACCGGGGCCGGCGAGCGGAGCCGCTTCCTGCTCGACGCCTGAACGCCCGACCGACGGCCCCTTCGTGGCCCGGACCCCTCGACCGACGCGGGGCGCGTAGAATCGGCGGCAAGGAGGCCTCGCATGCCGACCCTCGCACCGTCCCACCCCCGGATCCGACGCGCCGTCCTCGCCCCCCTCGTTGCGCTCCTGGCCACCGCCCTGGTCGTGAGCGGCTGCACCACGAACGTCGCGCCGGCCGACCCTCCCGTCGCGGACCTCGTCGACGTGCGCCCGGCCCACCAGGAGGAGGACGTCCCCCTCGAGCGGAACCTCACCTTCCACTTCGACGGTCCCGTCGACGAAGCCTGGCTCCACGAGGACCGCTTCGCCGTCGACCCCCCCATCGGGTGCGCGTTCGCCTGGCACCCCGACCGGCACACCCTCACGTGCGACCCCGTCGCCCCCCTTGCGCCCGATACGACGTACGTCCTCACCCTCGCCGGCGTCACGCCCCCTGCGACGGCGTCGCTCGGGACCGCCAGCGCCGATGCGACGCACACCGTGACGTTCACCACCCGCAGCGAGGACGGTTTCGCGACGCCGCGCGTCGCGTCGACCGTCCCCGCCGACGGCTGGTGGGACGTCCGCCCGGACGTCGGCACGCTCGACGTCACCTTCTCCGTCCCGATGTTCGCGCCCACCGTCGAGGACGCCCTCGCGAACGGCGCCCTCACCCGCGGTGCCACGGCCGACGACGCGGATCCCCTCCCCTGCACCGATCCCACCTGGAACGACGCGTTCACGAAGGTGACCTGCAGCTACGAGGCCGGCGCAGGCCACTACGCCCTCGACGTCGACGCGACGATGCTCGGCGCGTCGGGCGAAGCGATGCAGGGGTCCACCGCGACCGCCTGGGTCGCCACCCCACCCCCCAGCCTGCTCGCGACGACGTGGAAGGGAACTTTCGTCACCCACTGGAAGAAGACGTCGCACGACGCGAGCCTGCGCTTCGCACCCCGCCGATACGATGGCACGACCCGTGCCGTCGCCACCGTCGAGGACGTCGGCGGAGGCCCCTTCACCTCGCACCTCGTCTTCACCCCCGGCGACCTCCGCGCAGGGGGAACCCTCCACGGAAACGTCGCGATGTGCCATACGCTGCATGCGGTGGTCGAGGCCGGCGAGGTACACGGTCACCTCAAGGCGGAGGGTGGGCCGATGTGCAGGAGGCCCCCGTACTCCGGGTCCCTCCACCTCACGAAGTCCGGCACCGACACCGTGAGGCGTCCCTTCTGAGCGATTCCAAGGCGGCGACGGGCGGACGTCACGCCCGCGCTCGGCGAAGGCGCGACGCTCGCGCGACGAATCGAGCTCGACGCACGGGACGCGATGTCTGCCTGGACCTTGCGCTCCCTCGACCGACGGTCGGCCCACCCGCCCGATCCGCGACCCTCAGGCTTGCCACACCGCCCAGCCCCGTGCACGGAGCTCCTCGGCGTACGCACGCTCCGCCTCGAGCGCGGCCTCCTTCGAATCGTGCACCGGCAGACCCTCGTACGCCCACGGGAACAGGCGACGCCCGAACCGACGCACGTACGGGTTCGACATCATGCCGCCGCGACGATGCTGCGCGTAACGCGTTTCGATCGGCTGCTTCGTACTCCCCACGTACACGACGGGGCGACCCGGCTCGTACCGAGGGTTCCTCTCTCGGAAGCGAGCTCGGCGAGCCACGTGGTCGGCGAGACGCACGACGTAAATGCGGTACGTGGGGTTCGATGCGGACGGGTGCCGTGGGTGATGGTTCATGAAGCGGACTCCTTCGTGATGGGCTCGACGACGCACGCCCGGCGCGCCGCTCCTTTTCATGGGTACGACAGGTCGAAGCGCCCGTCAAGCGCCAAGCGGGGTTTGCGCCCCCCACGAACCTCGTCCTGAACGCGCTTTCCAGGCGTCCCCTCGCGCGGACGAGCGCGCGCGCCAACGCAGGCCCCCCGGCAGACCCGACGGCGCACCCACCCCTCGGCATCACGCACCCGCACCCGCACCCCGCGCCGCTTCGCGCC
>JAVLCF010000116.1 GCA_031581195.1 Trueperaceae bacterium
ACGCCCCGAACCAGGCGAGCGGCGCGTCGTCGGCGCGAGGGGGGAGGCCGTGGTGGGGGAGGCCGTGGTGGGGGAGGCCGTGGTGTTGGAGGCCGTGGTGGGCGTGCGCCGCCTCGTACGTCAGGTACCCCGCGACCCAGCGACCGGCGTCGAGGTGGGCCTGGAGGCGGGCGTACAGGTCGGTGGGGTCCTGCCCCCGCGCGAGGGTCTCCACCGCGAGCGGCGCCTCGAAGTGGAGGCCGTGCGCCCCGTCGCGGTCGGCGCGGCCGGCGTCGAGATGCACGCTGCCGACGGGGGGCGCCGCCTCGGGCGGCGCCCCCTCGTGCGCGGCGTCGTCGGGCGCGGGCATGCCCGAAGGGTACCGCCGAGCCGCGACCGGGGCGGTACCCTGCGGGCATGCTGCGCAACGCCGCCCTGGCCCAGGAGCTCGAGGAGATCGGGGACCTGCTGGAGTTGCAGGACGCCAACGCGTTCCGGGTGCGCGCGTGGCGCAACGCCGCGCGGACCGTCGCCGACCTGGAGCGCCCCGTCGCCGCGATGGTCGAGGCCGGCGAGGACCTGACGGACCTGCCGGGCGTCGGCAAGGACATCGCCGCGCAGCTCGAGGCGCGCGTCGGGGGCGCGTCGATGCCGGCGCTGCTCGAGGCCCGCGAGGCGGTCCCGAGCGGTCTGCTGGACGTCGTGCGGGTGCCGGGCGTCGGCCCGAAGAAGGCGCGGGCGTTGTGGCGGGAGCTGGGCGTCGAGAGCCTCGACGCGCTCGAGGCGGCGGCGCGGGACGGTCGCATCGAGGCCCTCAAGGGCTTCGGGGCGAAGACGCAGACGCGGATCGAGCAGGGCGTCGCGCAGGTCCGGCGCTTCCAGGCGCGGCGCCGACGCGCCGACGCCGAAGCCGACGTCGAGGACCTGCTGGCGACGTTGCGGGCCGTGCCGGGCGTCGAGCGGTGCGAGGTGGCGGGCAGCTACCGCCGTGGACGGGACACGGTCGGGGACGTCGACCTGCTCGTCGTCGCCGAGGACCCGAACGGCGCGATGGCGGCCCTGCGCGGGTACGGGGCGGTGGAGCGGGTGATCGGGTCCGGCGAGGCGAAGACGAGCGTCCTGCTGCGCGACGGCCTGCAGGTGGACCTGCGCGTCGTCGACGACGCGGCGTTCGGGGCGGCGTGGCTGTACTTCACCGGCAGCAAGGCCCACAACGTCCGCCTGCGCTCTCGCGCGCAGGCGCGCGACGCGAGCCTGAACGAGTACGGCCTGTGGTCGGCGGACGAGGCCCAGCGCCTCGCCGGCGCGGAGGAGGCGGACGTCTACGCCGCGTTGGGGTTGGCGTTCGTCCCGCCGGAGCTGCGCGAGGACCGCGGCGAGATCGAGCGGGCGGAGCGCGGCACGCTACCGGACCTGGTGGAGGTCGGCGACGTGCGCGCGGAGCTGCACGCGCACACCGACTGGAGCGACGGGCAGGCGGACCTGGAGGCGATGATGCGCGCCGCCGCGGAGCGGGGGCGCGAGGTGCTGGCGATCACCGACCACGGCCCGACCCTGCGCATGACGGGGGGCTTGGACCGCGCGAAGCTACTGCGGCAGATGGAGGCGATCGACGCGGTCCGCGACGCGGTGCCGGGCCTGACGGTCCTGCGCGGGGTGGAGGTCGACGTCCTCGAGGACGGCGCGTTGGACCTGGACGACGACGTTCTCGCGACCCTCGACGTCGTCGTCGCGAGCGTGCACACGCACCTGGAGCTGGACGCCGCGGCGCAGACCGACCGGATCCTCCGGGCGGTGCGGCACCCGGCGGTGAACGTCCTGGGCCACCCCACGGGCCGCCTGATCGGGAAGCGTGAGGGCATGGCGTTCGACCTGCACGCCGTGGTCGAGGGGGCGGCCGCGCACGACGTGGCGCTGGAGATCAACGCGCACCCCGCCCGCCTCGACCTGGGCGACGTCGCGGCCCGCGCCGCCGCGGCGGCGGGCGCGCGGATCGCGGTGAATACCGACGCGCACGCGCCGAGCGACCTGGATCTCCTGCGTCACGGGATCCTGCAGGCGCGCCGCGCCGGCCTGGAGGCGGACGCGGTGATCAACACCTGGTCGACGGCACGCCTGCGAGCGTTCCTCGCGAAGGAGGACGCGGAGCCCGGCGCCGGGTGAGCGTGGGCGGGTCGGCCGACGCGGCGGGGGCGACGGAAGCGGTAGGGTCGGGGGTCCGTGAGGAGGTCCCGTGGAACCGATCGATCCCGACGCCGTGACCGACGCGCTCGACCGCCTGGCGAACCGCGACGTCTACCTGCACCTGGAGACGACCACCGGGACGTACACCGCGCTCGGGCCGGAGAAGGTCCCGCCGGTCGTCGCCTTCGTCCGCAACGCCGTCGTGCGCTACGCGCGGGGGGCGGTGAAGGGCGCCGGCCCCTACCGGGTGGGCCTCAAGATGGAGGGCGGGTGGGTGTACGGCGACGGCCTGACGCACGCCACGACCGACGACGAGGGCCGCCTGTTGCTGGCGGGGTACGACGACGAGGGGCGGCTGCGCATCGCGCTGCAGGTCGGGGCGACGCCGTTCCGGGAGGGCGCGTGAGCGGCGCCGGGCGCGCGACGCCGGAGTGGACGGTGGACGCACCGGTCGCGGAGCGTCACCTGCTGGTGGTGCTGCCGCACCCCGACGACGAGAGTTTCTCGTCGGGCGGCACGATCGCGATGCACCGCGACGCGGGCGTCCCGGTGACGTACCTGTGCGGCACCTACGGCGACATGGGCCGCAACATGGGCGTCCCCTTCTTCGCGCACCGCGAGACGCTGCGCGACGTGCGCGAGCGGGAGCTGCGCGAAGCGTGCCGGATCCTGGATTGCGACGTGCGCTTCCTGGGGTTGCGCGACAAGACCGTGGAGTTCGAGGACCTGGACGCGGTCGCCGAGGACGTCGCCGACGTCGTGCGCGCCCTCGACGCGGACCTGGTGATCGGGTTCTACCCCGGGTACGGGGTGCACCCCGACCACGACGCCTTGGGCGAAGCGACGCGGCGGGCGGTGGCCCGCATCGAGGCGGCGCGGCGCCCCCGGCATTGGGCGGTCGCGGTGGGGCACCGCGAGGCGATCGAGGCGGCGCTGGGGGTGGCGGACGTCCGGGTCGACGTCCGGGCGTGGAGCGACCGGAAGCGCGCGGCGTTGGAGGCGCACGCGACGCAGACGAAGGCGATGTTCGCCCGGATGGAACGACGGGCGGACGAGGACGAAGCGCAACGCCTTCGCATGGAGGAGGCGAAACGTACCGAGCGCTTTTACACGCTTTCCGCAGAACCGTCCAGCACGCGCACACGCACCCCCGAACGAATGCAGTAGACTCGCTCCGGAGGCCCGAGCACGGGCCACCCCGGAGGGAAGACCATGAACCACGTCGAAGTGAAAGTGTGGGTCCCCGAAGAGCGCCTCACCGAGTTCTACGCCCTGATGGGGCGTTGGCTCGCGGGGGACGCCGACCTGCCCAGCGCGCGTCGCGGCGCGCGGCGGTCGCGGCGGGCGAGCGGGCCCTCGGCCAGCAGCTACGCCGCCATCGGAACGCACCTCGCCGACGTCAGCGAACGCGAAAAGACGCTGTCGTTCGACGAGATCGAAACCATCATCGGTCGGGCGCTCCCCGCGAGCGCGCACCGGCACCGCGCCTGGTGGGCGAACACCGACACCCACTCGCAGGCGCTCACCTGGCTGTCGGCCGGGTGGAAGGTCGAGGCCGCCGACCTCGACGCCCGCGAAGTCACCTTCGTCCGCGACTGACCGACCGGTCGCCGCCGCCCGCCGCCGCCCCGTCGCGCCGCGCGCCCCCGCGCATCGCGTCGAGTTCCGCGCGGCGGGCGGCGTCGCGCCGGCGCGCGGCGGGCCCGCGAAGCGCCCGCGCGAGCCGGTCGCTGATCGCGTCGTAGCGCGCGAATACGACGCTCCCCACCAGGATCGACGCGACGACGTACGCCGACACCGTCGCGTACAGCGCCACGCGGACGTCCGCGGGGATCTGCGGTGCGGCGGCGGCGAGGCCCAGGATCACCAGACTGAACTCCCCGCGCGGCAGCAGCATCAGGCCGTGCCCCACCGCGCCCCGTCGCGACAGGCCCGTCGCGCGGCCCGCCAGCGTGCCGGTCGCGAGCTGCGTCCCCATCATCAGGACCAGCAACGCCGCGGCCTGCGGGAGGTACGCCCACGCCGCGGCGAGGTCGACGTGCAGGCCGACGTCGAAGAAGAACACCGCGGCGGCGACGTGCAACCAACTCGCGAGGGTGGACTCCACCCGGTCGCGATGGCGGGAGTCCGCGACGACCATCCCCAGCAGGAACGCCGCGACCGCCTCGGGGAAGCCGAGCTCCTTCGCCGCGAGCGAGGCGACCAGCAGCGCCCCCAGGAGCAACAGCGCGAGCGCTTCGCCCTCGCGGTCCAGCAGCCGCTCGAGGGCGCCACGACCGACGCGGAGGAGCACGACGTACCCGACGAGGACCGCGGCGACGCCGACGAAGCGCCACGCGTCGCCGCCCGCCGTCGCCAACCCCAACCCCCCGAGAACGACCACCATCGCGAGGTCCTCGAAGACGAGGACGCCGAGCGTGCGTTCCGCCTCGGGGTACGCGATCAGGGCGCGCTCGCTCAGGAGTTTCGCGATCACGCCGCTGCTGCTGATGTACACCGCCGCCCCCAGGAACACCGCCCCCCACGCGCCGAACCCGAACGCCAGGCCGGCGAGGACGCCGACGAGGAGGTTGACGAGGTCGATCGAGCCCGCCACGAGGGTGGCGCGGCCGCCCTCCGCGAAGCGCTTCAGGGTGAACTCGAGGCCCATCGCGAACAACAGCAACAACAACCCGAGCTCCGCCAGGAGGTCGGTGACCGGCCCCGCCTCGAACGGCGCGAGCGGCCCCCCCGCCAGCGGGCCGTCCGCCAGCGGTCCGCCCGGCCCCACGAGCATGCCGAGCACGAGGAACCCCGCGACGCTGGAGATCCCCGCCTTGCGCGATCCCCACGCCGCGGCGTAGAGCGCGAGGGCGAGCAGCCCGAAGGTCCAGGCGGGGCTCACCGGGCGGCGTCGGTCCCCTCGATGACCGCCCGGGCGGCGTCGGTCTGCGCGTCGTCGCCGATCAACACCAGCACGTCGCCCGCCTCGAAGACCGCCTCGACGCCGGGGTTCGGTAGGGCCTCCTCCCCCCGGAGGATCGCGACGACGCTGGCGCCGGTCCGGCGCCGGAGGCGCGAATCGCCGAGCGTCCGCCCGACCAGGTGCGAGCCCTCGGGCACGTCGACCCACTCGATCTCCAGCGCCCCCAACACCAACTCCATGCGCTCGGGGTCGGGCGCCGCGACGGTCGGCGTGCCGACCAACGCCGCGACCTGTTGGCCCTCCTCCGGCCGCAACTTCACGACGTCGCAGGGGCGGTCCTCGTCCTCGAGGAAGTGGAACAGCTGCCGTTCGCCGTCGGGCTTGACGAGGATCGCGACGCTGCCCCCCGACGCGAGCGGCATCACGTACTTCTTGCCGACGCCCGGCAGCGTCGACGCGAACACCTCGGGTGCGTGCGGTGCGTCGTCCATGCCCGCAGGATACGCGTCAATCGACCAGGTCGTGCTCCAGCGCCCACCGCACCAGTTCGGCGCGGGTCCGGACCCCCAACTTCTCGCTGGCCCGCTCGCGGTACGTCGCGACGGTCTTCTCGCTGATGCCGAGCCGGCCGGCGATCTCGCGGTACGTCGCGCCCCGCGCGATCTGCGCGACGACCTCCTCCTCCCGGCCCGTCAACGTCGCGTGCGCGTACGGGTCGCCGTTCGCCATCTCCCGCGCGACGTCGGCCAACAACCGCGCGGGGGCGTAGTACTCCCCGCGCGCGACGGCGCGGATGGCGTCGACGAGGTCGGTTTCGACGCTGGACTTCGGCACGTACCCCGACCCGCCCGCCTCGAGAAACCCGTGGACGTACTCCGCGTCCTCGTGCATCGACAACGCCACGAAGCGGGCGTCGGGGAGGCGCGCCCGGAGGGCGGTCGCCGCCTCGATCCCGTTCATGCCCGGGAGCGACAGGTCCAACAGCACCACGTCGGGTGCCGCGTCGGGCGCGCGCTCGAGGGCGTCCTCCGCGGACCCGGCCTCGCCGACGACGTCGAAGCCGGCCTCGTCCTCGAGGAGCAACCGGACGCCGGCGCGCAGGATGGCGTGATCGTCGACGACGAACAGGCGCAGGGGAGCGGTCATGCCCCGATTCTAGTGCGTCCGCGGCAATCGGGCGTACACCGTCGCACCGGCGCCGGGCCGCGACTCGATCCGCAGCCGCCCCCCGGCCGCCTCCACCCGCTCCCGCATGCCAGCCAGGCCGACCCGGTCGGCGGGCGCGACGTCGGCGACGTCGAACCCGACGCCGTCGTCCTCGACGACGAGGTCGATCCGGTCGGGGGCGGCGGTCGCGACGACCGACGCGCAGCCGGCGTCGGCGTGCCGCACGACGTTCGTGAGCGCCTCCTGCCCGACGCGGTACAGCACCGTCTCCTGCCGTCGCGGGAGGCGCGGGAGCGCCACGGTGACCTGCACCCGCAGGGCGTGCCGCGCGGCCAGGTCGCGCGCCGTGCGGCGCAACGCCGCCTCCAGCCCCAGGTCGTCCAGGACCGACGGGCGCAGCGCGACGGCGACGCGCCGCACGTCGGCGAGGGCGCGGGCCGCGAGCGCCTTGGCGTCCGCCGCGCCGTCGTCGCCGTCGAGGTGCAGGACCAACGCCGTCAACGTCTGGCCGATCTCGTCGTTCAGGTCGCGCGCCACCCGGGCGCGCTCCTCCTCCTGGGCGTGCAGCCACGCCTCGAACAGCCGCGTGCGGGCCGCCCGCTCGCGCCTCGCGTCCGCCTCGGCGCGGAGGCGGGCGAGACCGGCGGCCACGATCGCGTCCGCCGCCGCCCGCCAGGCCTCCCC
>JAVLCF010000117.1 GCA_031581195.1 Trueperaceae bacterium
CGGTGCCGTCGCCACACGGAGGTCCGCGACGAGGCGCGCCGCGACGGCGGTCGCGATCTCCTCCGGCCCGCGCGCCCCGACGTCCAGGCCGGCGGGCGCCTCGAGGCGGACGTCCGCCGCGGCCCCCCCGAGCTCGGTCGCCGCCGCCGCGCGCAACGCCCCCGAGCGCGCGCGGCTCCCGACCGCCCCCACCCAGCGCACCCCGGCGCGCGACGCCGCCAATATCCCCGCCGCGTCCAACTCCAGGCGGTGCGACGCCACCAGCACCCGCGCGTCCGGCGCGAGGGCCGTCGCGGCCACGCCGCGCGCGTCGAGCGTGCGCACCGCCGGCCGGCGCCCCGCCGCCGCCGCGACGGCGTCCGCGGCCGCCGCCAGCGCGTCGCGGGCCGGCGCGAACCAGGTCACGTCCCAGCCGTGGAAGGTCAGGGTGCGCGCGACGGCGACCGCGTCGGCGTCCGCCCCGACCAGCACCAGCTCCGGTGGGGCCGGCGCGACGTGCGCCCACCCCCCGTCGACCGGTCGCAGGCGGGCGCGCACGTCGGGCGCGGCGGGCGCGAGCGGCGCCCCCTCCGCCGCGCGACGCAGCGAGGGCGGCGCCCCGTCGGAAACGATCCGCCGCTCGGGGGTCGCCCACGCGCACGTCCCCGCGTCGGTCCCCCAGCGCCGCGCAGGACGGCCGGCCGCCAGGGCGTCCGCCCACGCGTGCCACGCCGACCGGTCCCCCCCGGCGGGATCGATGCTCTCGGCGAGGACGGTGAGGACGCCGCCGCACGCGACCCCCAACCCGACCGGGTCGTCGTCGCGGAGATCCAGCCGCCAGGTGCGCGCCGGCGCGCCCCGCGTCACGGCGCGCGCGCGGGCGGCGACCTCCGCCTCCAGGCAGCCGCCCGACAGGCGGCCCGCCACCGGTGTCGGGGGCGGACCGTCCGGGAACGGGGCGGCCGCCGGCCACGCGAGCAGCAGCTGCGCTCCGGGCTCCGCGTAGCCGTGTCCCTCGCGCGCGAGCAGCGTCACCAGGACCGACGGGCGGCCCGCCTCCAGCTGCGCCGCGAGGGCGGCCCCCACCTCCCGCGGGGCGCCGACGCGCCCCCGACCGGCGGCGTTCACGTCCAGCGGGCCGGGAGGCTCCGCGCGCGCGGCCCGCCGGCCGCGACGACCGCGTTCGCGATCGACGCCGCCACCGGCCCGAGCGGCGGTTCGCCCATCCCGTGCGGCACGTCGTCGCCCTCGAGGATCACGACCTCGACGTCCGGCACGTCGCTCGCCCGCGCGATGGCGTAGGCGTCGAAGTTGCCGGGCGCCACCCGCCCGTCCTCCAGCGTGACGGCCTCGTGCAGCAGCGACGACACGCCCCACGCGACGGACCCCTCCACCTGCGCGCGGACGCCGTCCGGGTTCACGACCACCCCCGGGTCGACGGCGACGACCACCCGGTGCAGCGTCGGCGCGCCGTCGGCGAACGACGCCTCGGTCACCTGCGCGACGCAGGTCCCGACGTCCACCGACGTCGCGATCCCGCGCCCGCGCCCCGCGGGGAGCGGACCGCCCCAGTCCGCCGCCTCCGCCGCCGCGCGGAGCACGCCCGCCAACCGCCGCTGCACGTCGTCCTCGTCCTCGTTCAGGTGCGCCAAGCGGAAGGCCAGCGGGTCGGCCCCGGCGGCTGCGGCAAGCTCGTCCAGGAAACTCTCGGTCGCGAAGACGTTCGGCAGCAACCCCAGACCGCGCCACCAGCCGGTCGGCACCGGGAGCTCCACGCGCTCCGCGACGGTCGCGCGGCGCGCCATGCCGCCGTACGGCGACGTCGCGCCGCGCCACGCCCCGAAGTCCGCACCGAGGAGCGGCTGGGCGGCGGCGGGGAGGAAGGGGAACGCCACGTCGCCGCTCGCCTGTCGGTGCCGCCACGCCGCGACCCGCCCGTCCTCGAGGCGCGCCTCGAGCACGTTGTGGACCGGGGGGCGCAGGTACCCGTGCCGGAACTCCTCCTCGCGCGTCCAGGCGACGTGCACCGGCACGCCGCTCGCCCGGGAGAGCCGCGCGGCGTCGGTCGCCACCTCCACGTTGAGGCGCCGCCCGAACCCGCCCCCCAACCACGTCGCGGTGACCGACACCGCCTCCTTCGGGCGGTCGGTCGCGTCGGCCAGGAGGTCGCGCACCAACGTCGGGCTCTGCGTCGCGACGTACGCCTCGACGCGGTCCTCCGCGACGTGCACCAACGCCGCCTGCGGCTCGAGGTGCGCGTGCGCCGCCATCGCCGTTCGGAACGACGCGCGGACGTCGGTCCGTCCACGCAGGGCCCGCGTGGGGTCGCCGTCGCGCTGCACGACGACGCCCGCGCCGGGGTCCTCGTCGCCGCGGACGGTGCAGGCGGCGTCCACCGCCGCCTGCGTCACCGGCGTCTCCGGCCCCTCCCACGTCAGGTCGAGCGCCGCGACGCCCTTCGCCGCAGCGCTCCGGCGGGTCGCGACGACGCCGGCGAAGCCGTCCTCGATCACGACGTCCGTGACGCCGGGCACCTCCCGCGCGCCCCCCGGCGCGGCGGCGGCGAGGCGCGCCCCGAGGCGGGGCGGGCGCGCCACCGCGCCGTAGCGCATGCCCTCCATGCGGGCGTCCAGGCCGTACCCCCCCGTCCCGGCCAACTTCTCCGCCAGATCGACGCGGGGGCGGGCCCGCCCGATCTCGCGGTACGCCCCCTTCGCCTTGAACGGCGGGACGTCGTCGGGCGCCGCCTCGGGATCGAGGCGGTCGGCGACGTCCTCGTACGCGAGCGTCTCCCCCGGCCGCTCGCGATGCACGAGGCGGCCCTGGTCGGCGACGACGCCGCTGGCGTCGACGCCCCACGCCTCCGCCGCCGCGGCCCGCAGCATCGCCCGCGTGAGCGCCGCCGCCTCCCGCAGCGGCCCCCAACTCCCGGACACCGACGCGCTCGCGCCGGTCCCGTTGCGGTCGTCGAGGCCGCGGTCGGTCGGCGCGGAACGGACCGCGAGCCGGTCCAGCGGCAGCTCCAACTCCTCCGCCGCGATCTGCGCGAGGGCGGTGTGGATCCCCTGCCCCATCTCGACCTTCGCGAGGTACAGCGTCACGCCGGCGGTCGTGACCTCGATCCACGCGTCGGGTGGCGCCTCGATCCCGCCGGGCGGGGCGGCACCGTCCAGCGCCCGCGCGATCGCGAGGCGGCCGGCCGGCACCCCGAAGCGCCACCCGACCCACGCCCCGACCCCGACGACGGCCGTCCCGATCAGGAAGCCGCGGCGCGTGACGCGGGGGCCGCGTCGGGGACTCACGCGCCCTCCGCGTCGGAGCGGACGCGGGCGGCGGCGTCGCGCACCGCGCGGCGGAGGCGGGCGTACGTCCCGCAGCGGCACAGGTTCGCGTCCAGCCCGGCGATCAGGGACGCGTCGTCCACGCCCGGATCGGACTCGAGCGCGGCGGTGACCTGCATCTGCCAGCCGGACATGCACCACCCGCACTGCGGCACCTGGTGCTCGAGCAACGCCGCGCGGACGTGCGCCGCGACGCTGCCCGGCTCGGGCGGGGCGTCGACGGTGCGGACCTCGCGGCCCGCCACGACCGAGAGGGGGGTCTGGCACGACCGGACGGGGGCGCCGTCCAGCATCACGGTGCAGCTGCCGCAGATGCCCGCCCCGCACCCGTAGCGGGTCCCGGGCAGCGCCAGGTCGTCGCGGAGCACCCACAGGAGCGGTTCGTCGTCGGGGGCGTCGACCTGGACGGGTCGACCGTTCACGCGGAGCTCGGTCATGGGAGGAGCGTACGACGGCGGCCGGCGGGAGGACCGCAAGCGGGCGCACGACGCGGCGGGCTACGATGCCGCGCATGACCCCCGACGACGTTCGGACCGCGGCGGCGCGCCTCGCGGGACGCATCCACCGCACGCCGCTGCTGCCCCTCGCCGACGCCGGCCCGGCCCGCGTCGGGCCGGCCCTGTGGGCGAAACCGGAGAACCTCCAGCGCACCGGGTCGTTCAAGCTGCGCGGCGCGATGCACGCCCTCGCCGCGATGGACCCCGGCGTCCGCGCGCGGGGGGTCGTGACCCACTCCAGCGGGAATCACGGCCAGGCGCTCGCCGCTGCCGCCGCGGCGTTCGGGGTGCCGGCCACCGTGGTGATCCCCGAGGGCGCGCCCGACGTGAAGGTCGCGCGGACCGCGGCGTGGGGGGCGCGGGTGGTGCGCTGCGCGAACGACGACGCCGCCCGCACCGCCGTCGCCCAGGAGGCGGTGGACGCGACCGGGGGGACGTTGGTGCCGCCGTTCGATCACCCGTGGATCGTGGCGGGGCAGGGCACCGCCGCGTGGGAGGTCGCCGACGACCTGCCGGACGTCGCGAACGTCCTGGTGTGCGTCGGCGGGGGCGGCCTGTCGGCGGGGTCGGTGCTGGCGCTCCAGGAGCGGGCGCCCGGCGCGCGGGTGATCGGCGTCGAGCCGACGCTCGCCGCCGACGGTGCGGCGTCGCTGCGGACCGGCGAGCGCGTCACCTGGCCGGCGGCGGACGTGACGCGCACCGTCGCGGACGGCGTCCGTACGCAGGCGCTCGGGGCGGTCCCGTTCGAGATCCTGCGCGACGGCCTGCACGGCATCGTGACGGTCGACGAGGACGCGATCCTCGACGCCGCCGCCTGGTGGCTGCAGGTCGGCGGGCAGGTCGTGGAACCCACCGGCGCGCTCACGCTCGCGGCCTGGTGGCGGCTCGCGGCGGCGGGCGGTGGCGTGGACGGCGTGACCCTCCGCGACGGGCCGACGGTGCTGGTGATCAGCGGCGGGAACGCCGCACCGGACCGCTTGGCGTCGCTCGCCACCCGGCCGCTGCCCGACGCTCGCCCCTGACGACGTCCGCGCGGCGGGCTAGCATGGGGGCGTGCCGCTCCTGACCGCCGTCATCGGCCTCGCCTTCGCCGCCTTCCTGGCGGTGGCGTGGGCGACGTGGCGGACGCTGGATCTCGCCCGGCGGTCGCGCCGGCCCGACCCGCAGGACGACGCACGCGCGCGCCCGCCGACGCCCCGCGATGGGCGGGACGGGTCGGCGGGCGGTGAGGCGCGCTCGCGCGTCGAGCGGTCGGGGGCGGACCCCCTCGAGCGGTTCGTGCAGGCGAACGAACGGCGTCGCTGACGACGCCACCGACATCGATGCCACCGACACCGACGCCGCCGACGCCCCGGCCTCAGGCCGGGGTGAGCGCCTTCAGGCGGTCGTAGGCGGCGCGGGCGCGCGCCTCGAGCTGCGGGTCGCGACCCCGGCCCGCCATCATCATGTGCATCGTCGCGTGGCGCTGGTCGACGTCCCCGAAGATCGAACCGAGGATCTCGACCTCGGCGTTGGGGCGCAGGTTCGCGTCGTCGCGGAACATCGTCGTGTAGGTCAGTTCGAACTGCGCGTCGTCGATCTCGCCGTGCAGGTACTGCTCGAGGACCTGCAGGTACGGCGCGAGGTCGCTGCCCTGCGCCGCGCCGGTCTGCACCGCGTCCCCCTGGGCCGGCAGGCGCGCGAAGCCCTCCTGGAGGGTGTCGTGCGTGATGTTCCAGTTGTCGACGTCGAACACCGGTTCGCCGTCGCGGAACAGGATGACCTGCGGGCTCTCGTGCCGGATGCCGGTCTTGCTGGCGACGAGGTTGCTGGCGGGGCGGGCCTCGACGACGCGGATCACGCCGACCATCAGGTCCTCGCGCGGCTCCAGCCACTCCTGCAGGAAGCCGAAGCCCTGCATGGTCTTGTGGCACGTCCCGGCCTTGAACACGATGCTGGTCGGGTGGTCGGACAGAAACGCGTCCACGTCCTCGGGACTCGTCAGATTCACGATGCGGTCTCGCATGGGGTGCCTCCTCTCGGCGGTCCGGCGCTCAGGGTACGCGTGCGGCGCAGAGCCCGACGTCGCCGGCGCGCCCATCCTGACACGAACGCTCCGGGATCGCGGCCGCGTCGGCGACGGCGGCGTTCGTTGACCCCCTCCCCCCCGGTTGCTAGACTCGCGGGTGCGCGAAACACGGCCCCTGGAGGGGTGTCCGAGTGGTTGAAGGAGCGCGCCTGGAAAGCGCGTATGTCGTGCAAACGGCATCGAGGGTTCGAATCCCTCTCCCTCCGCCAGCCCGTACGGCCGGCGTCCCCCGGGACGCCGGCCGACGTCGTGGCACCCCCCGCCCCCGCGACGCGTGCCATCCTGCGCGCGTGACGTGGATCGTCTGGGGGCTCCTCGGGGGCCTCATCGCCTACCTCGCCGCCCGCAAGGGCCGGCGCGCCTGGGTGTGGTTCCTCTACGGCGTCGCGATCTGGCCGGTGGCGCTGCTGCACGTGTGGTGGATCGATCCGACGCCCGACGCGGTCCGGGCGCGCCTCGTCGCGAGCGGCGGGTGGCGCGCCTGCCCGCACTGCCGCGAGCTGGTGCGGGACGACGCGACCGCCTGCCCGCACTGTGGGCGCGACGTCGGGCTTCTGGACGTCGAACCTCGCGACGGCGGGCCGCCCCCGACCCTCCCGCCCACGTGACGCCGCCCCCGCGCGGGGCGCGGGGGCGGACGCGGCCCGCAGGCCGAACGGGTGGGGGCCCGGCCGGCGTCAGTCGGGGACGGCGAACAGGTCGCTGGCGGTGCCGGCGCCCTCGGCGTCGGCCGCGACGCGGGTCGCCTCGAGGGTCGCGTGGATGCGGTCGTCACCCTCGGTGCGGCGGAGGGTGCCGTCGAACCGGTCGCTGCCGGACCAGTCGAGCTCGTACCAGATGCGGCGCTCGGCGTTGCCGGCGGTCAGCTCGACGGTGGAGCCGCGCCGGAACCCGGTGAGCAGGGCGTCGGCGTCGCGGAACGTGACCGTCACGTACGGTCCGTCGGTCTCGACGGTCACGACGTCGGTCTGGACGACGCCGCGCCCGTCCTCGCCGGGCTGGTAGAT
>JAVLCF010000118.1 GCA_031581195.1 Trueperaceae bacterium
CGACGCGAACATTGGACCCAGCTTCCTCGACATGACCGCGCTCCAGCAGACGTGTGGGAGGTGATCACCGAGCTCATCCACGATACCGACGGTCAGGCGGAGGCCTTGGAGGCCTTGGAGGCCTTCGCCGAGCGTTGGCTCGACGAAGAGGCGCGCGAGATCGTCGAACGGATCGTCACGGTGACGCCGTTCGGAGCGTGGGCGTCGACTCTGGAGAACATGAGGAATCCTGACGCGGTCGACGTGCGTGCGTCGATCCTTTGGTCCCCTGCCGGAGGATTGCCAAGCCAACCCCGACCGTATACGTGGCTTCTCGGGTTGTCCAGCCAAGAATGGCCGAGAACGAACCGGCAGGATCCACTCTTGCCCCTCCGGATTCTCGAATCGCGAGGCGTTCAACTCGAGGAGCAGACGCGAGGAGAGCGTGACCGCGCACTGTTCGATGCCATCCGCCACGCCACGGAATCCGAGTGCGTCGTAAGTCGCCCACGTGCCACGACCGACGGCAAACCGCGGCTACCCAGTCCGCTCATAGCGACCCTTCATGTCGAGGAGCGCACGGTGCCCTACGGCGACCCGGTCGACGCTCCGCTCAACGACCAACACCGCTCGGCGTGCGGCTCCGACGAGGTCCTCGCGGGTGACGGCGTTCGCGCTGCGGTTTCCACGCTCCACGCTTGGACGCGGGTCCCATCGCTCACGGCGCACGACGGTCGAGTTCGCGCAAACCATCCCGCCCTTCAGCGCGCGGTTCGAGAACCGATCTCGCCGAGCAAAATCGTCAAACTGGTGCGCGATCCGTTCGGATTCGTGGCCACACACGTTCACCGATGGCAGGAACCCCCATTACGTGCCGAGACCCTGACGATGGACCCACGCGACCTCGGCACTCTCTTCCATCACGTCCTCGAGCACGTCGTGGACGCGCTCGAAGCACAAGGAGCGTCGTTCTCGCCTAAGGAGCCCGCAGCGCTCAACACCCTCGATGCCGTCCTCGATGACGTGCGCGACGCATGGGGAGGGGGTCACGTACGCCCGCCTCGCGCGCTCTGGCACGCAACGCTCGAGGACGTGCGCGCGATGGCGCAACGCGTCCTCCTCCATGCGCGCGCGCCTCTCGATGGTGAGCGCTCGTACACCGAGGTGCGATTCGGCTTTGCCGATTCGTCGCTACCCACCCAGATCACCAAGCGAAACGCGCCCTGGGATCCGGCGACACCCTACGTCGTCCCCGGAACGGCCGTCCGGCTTCGGGGCATCATCGATCGCATCGACGTCAGTGACGACCGACGCTTCGCGCGTGTCATCGACTACAAGACGGGCAGGCCAAAGGGCGAAAAGGAGCTTCGCGACGGCCGCGAAGTGCAACGTGCGGCGTATGCAAGCGTTGTGCGCGCACACCTTCCCGCCGGAGCTCACGTGGAGGCGTCCCTGGTGTATGTCAAACCAACGGCGGTGGTCGCGCATTCCCTCTCCCAACCTGTAGAACGCCACGAGGAAGCGCTTGCAGGTGCACTCCGAGTTGCGAGCGAGCGCCTCGTCGAAGGGTTCGCTCATCCGGGGCGCGACGCGCTCACGGACCGCTACCGCGATCACCGGATCGCGTTACCCGCTTCCGCGCGTGAATACCAGTGGCTAAAGGAGGAAGCCTTCGCGGGCATCGAGCGCGAGGTCTTAATGCATTTCCTTTCCGTCGACCGGACCGAGAAGCATCAGGATGCCGATGCGATCGCTTGACGATGCAGCGCACAGACTCGAGGCGCTTCGAAACCACGACGCGAACGTCGTCATCGAGGCTGGCGCTGGAAGCGGTAAGACCGCCATCATGTCTGGACGCGTCGTGACGCTACTCGCTTCGGGCGTTCCGCCCGCGTCCATCGCCGCGATCACCTTCACCGATGCGGCAGGCGCCCAGCTTGCAAACGCGGTTCACGAGCATGTTGCCAGCGTGCTGGACGACCCGCAGTCCATGCATCCCGCCATCGAAACCGCGTTCCTCCAGGGAGGAAGTGACGAGCAGCGTCGCCACCTACGTCACGCGTCGAAACATCTTGATCGTCTCACGGTCGGGACGATTCATAGCTTCGCGCGAGAAATCCTCATGGCGTATCCCGTTGAGTCGGACATCGATCCAGGCGCCACGGTCCTCGACAAATCGCAAGCGGACGCGCTCTTCGGTGACGTTCTCGACGTGTGGCTGCGCGACCGGCTGCATCACGGGGCGACGGACGATGTGCTCGTCCGCACCGTCCATGCGTTCGGTGCACGTGCCGTCACCCTGCTGAGAACGATCGCTCACGAACTTCGATGGAGTCCAGATGCGGTCGCGCCAGTTGGAGAGCCCCTCGACATGGCTGTGGAGCGCATGATCCGGGCAGCGCGCGACGTCGCTGCGTGCGAGGGGGTCGTCGGGTATTCGACGCCCAAGCACGATTGGAACGTCGCTCGACTCAAGCCCGTCGTCCTTGATGAGGACTTCGTGCGCGGTGACGTGTGGACGGTGCTACGACATTTGAGCGAATCTCTTCGCCCGTTCTTCAGGCGTGATGGTTCTCAGTTCAAGAAGCGAATAAACGTCATTTCGAAGGAGGCATGGAGGCACGCGGGCGTACAGCAGGGGAGGCGGCCCGCAGATCGCGACGCAACCTTCGCTCACGTGGCCGACGCCTACGCAGCGATGGGTGACGCCATCGCCAAGTTGGCGCACGCTGCCTCCGACCACCTAATCTCCAGGATCAGCGCGGACATGATGACGCTCCAGCGCCGGTACGAAGAAGCCAAAGCGATGCGAGCGGTCATCGACTTCGACGATTTGATCCGACGCGCTCGAGACCTCCTTGCTAGCCAACCCGACGTGCGCGCCGAACTCGCTGAGCGCTTCCGCTACGTGCTCATCGACGAGTTTCAAGACACCGACGAAGCCCAAGCCGAAATCATTTGGCGCATCACATCCGAAGAGCACGCGGAGGATTGGCGCACCCTGCGAGCACGCCCCGGAGCCCGCTTCGTCGTGGGCGACCCCAAGCAGAGCATCTATCGGTTCCGCGGTGCGGACGTATGGACCTACACGAACCTGCGCGACCAAATCGCGTCGGCTTCGAACGGAATGCGGCTCAGCATCACCACGAACTTCCGCTCCTCGGCATCGATTCTGGACTTCGTCAACGAGACGTTTGCCGCGCCGTTGAGCCATCCATCCCAACCGGGCTACGAGCGGCTCGCGCCCACCCCAGTACGGCTCGCCTCGCGCGAGCGCCCGTCCGTGGCACGAATGGCCGTCACCCCGAGTAGCGCACGACCATCGCGAGAAAAGACTAACGAAAGAAGTCTACGCGATCTCCGCCGCGCGGAAGCCGACGCCGTCGCACGCACCGTAGCCGCCCTCCTCGAGGGCACGGCACTCGAAGGCCATGCCGCCTACGCCCCTGATGACGTCGCGTTGCTCGCACCGAAGGGAACCGACCTCGACATCTACGAGTCGGCCCTCGAAGAGATCGGCGTTCCCATCGCAAGCCAAGCAGGGAAGAACCACTTCGGGCAGCAGGTCACGCAGGATTTGCTTGCCTTGTGCCGGACGCTCGCCAACCCCTCCGACACGTTGGCGCTCGGTGCACTGCTTCGCGGCCCACTCCTCGGCTTCACCGACGAAGAGCTTCTCGACGCGCTCGATGACGCCCAATCCGCGTCGGATGGTGCCCATCACGTGCGACTGCGGCGCGACATGGACCCAACCCTCCTTCGCAACGAACGCCTTCGTACGATCCTCACGACCCTCGATGCGCTTGCCGATGTGACGCGAATCCGCACGCCGTACCAGGCGCTAGCACATGCCATCGACGTGCTCAACGTGCGCGCGGTCGTGCGCGAGCGCGATCCAAAGCGAAGTGCGCGCGACCTGAAGAACCTCGAGCAGGTTCTCGAACATGCGCGAGCGTTTGCTGGCCGAGGATTCCACGCCTTCACGCAATCCATGTGGGAATCCTGGCATGACGGTTCTCGCGAGCGGGAGTCGTTGCCCGACGAGACCGAAGCGGTCGTCTCGATGCAGACGATTCACGCCTCCAAGGGACTCGAGTGGCCGGTGGTGATTCCCATCAACATGTTCGGTGCGCCTCAAACACGAACATCGGCAATCGCGTCGAAGATGGACCCCGAACGGACGCAACCGGCCACGCTGAACGTAAGCCAGAAACTGGATGAGGATGACGGGTTTCGACTCATCACGTCGGCGTGGCACGAAGCACGTCAAAACCAGGAGCTGGAAGATCGGGCGGAGCGCGTTCGGCTGTGGTACGTAGTCATGACGCGACCGTCCGAACTCTTGATACTTCCCGAACCGGTTGACGTCTCCCTCAAGAATGCGGCGTGGTGGAACGTCGTCGCCTGGGAGTCCAGCCACCTTCCCTGGGTCGTGCCACGCCCTCCCGCGCCACGGTCGATTCCAACACCCCGCACCGGAGCACAGGCAGCCGAAAGCGTTCCGCGCGAACGCTACGCCCAGGCGACTCGCGCCATCATCGCCCGACGGCCCTCGTACGTGGACGTGCGCCCCTCGAATCACGAACGTCACGAATCGCCGAAGAGAAGCGTTCCGGAGTCGAGCGAAAACGGTGAAGATCCGCGACCTCGCCGGGATGGCACCGCTCGGGGCTCGCTCGTTCACGCCCTCTTCGAAGAAATCGTGTGTGGAGCGCTCGAAGCGGACGAGGTGCAGCTTCTCGCAAGAACGAAGACGCTTCTCACGCGCATCGAGAACGCTGCGAACATCGATTCCGAAGAGGTGACGGCCACCGTTCTCAAAGGTTGGCGGCATCCCGACGTCGCGGCATGGCATGGTCAACTCGTCGCGGAGTGGCACCTCCGCAAGGCCATTCCGCACGCCGAAGGGACGCACATCGTCTCCGGGATCGCCGACGCCGTAGCTCTCGACGAGCAGGGTGACGTTGCCCTCGTCATCGACTGGAAGAGCGACTTCGCGCCGAACGAAGACACTCGGCAATCGTACGCACGCCAGTTGCGTACCTACCTCGACGTTCTCGACGCTCCAGCGGGCCTGCTCGTGTTCGCCGCGCGTGGGGAAACGCTCTTCGTGGAAAGAGGGACGCCGTGATGGGCCCTTATTCCACCCGTCGGGAGCGAATCGCACGACAGAACGACCAACCATCCGCACGGAATTCATCGCTATCGCGCCCCACCAAATGGAGCATGCATGTCGAAACCCCTCCACACCTTCGATTGGCACATTGGAAAGAACTGAATGGCAAGTTCGATCTGATCCCCGAGCAGCAGCACGTGCTCAAGGTCGCTCACGATGAAGACCCAGCCGTGGTGGTGGTTGCCGGGGACGTGTTCGACACGCTCGAACAGCCGCCACGATCCGCATTGCGTACGTGGGCGTGGAGAAGCCAGGAGCTCGTCGAGAGCCGGTCGGGCGGACGTCCCCTCTTCGTCATTCCCGGCAATCGCGATCATGCGTATCGCATGTCACCAAACGCGGGGCTTGCTCGTCCAAGCGGCCTCCATCGATTTCGCGAGCTGGACCGTGCGCACGAGGCGCACGGCATCGGAGGCATCGAATTCTTCGGGTTTCCCTTCCACAAGCCAGGCCGCATCGGAACGTTGGCTCAGAGGCATGCTTCGGAAGCGAACGGGGATGAGGGGTCGATTGGGGACTTCGACTACGACGAAGCAATGCGATGGCTCACGAAGCGAGCGTTGAACACCAGGAGCGGCCAGCACCCATGCGTTGCGGTTGCCCATGCGTACGTGGACGGCGCCGAAGCGGAGGGCGTGGGTGAGGAGCCGGTGACGCTTGGAGGGACTGGCAGCGTTTCGGTGGACGCATTTGATGGTTTCAACTACGTGGCGCTGGGCCACATCCATCGCACCTACCCCCTTCCTGGCGCGAAACACGTCCGGTACGCCGGGGGCCTTTACCCATGCGCGTTCGACGAACGCAGCGACAAGTTGATCACCATCGTCGAGTGGCCTGACGAGGCGGTTGCCGGTACGTCAACCGCGACGCGCCTCGTGCCCCTCCGCTTGAGCACGGAGGTACGCACCATCGAAGAGATGTCGTTCGATGATCGCATCGCGGCGGGTGAGCAAGCTCGCCGTTGCGGGGATCATCGCGTGGATGACTTCATCCTCGTGAGCGTGATCGACCGGATACCCATCCCTCATGCGTCGTCGCTCCTCACGAGCTTGTACCTCAACGCGCAGTTCGAGCAGCGGGTGCTCGATGTCGAGATCGAGCGTCGGCACGATGTGCCCGATCCGCAGAACCATACGGTCGAAGAGATGTTCGACGCCATTTTTCGTCACGTGAATTGACCGGAGGCCGAAATGTGGGACCTTGAACGCCAATCGCTTCACGAGGTGCTCGACGAACTTGGAATGGAGCGAGAGGCGTCAAGCCGCCGTGCGCCTGATTCCCCAGCAGCCTTCACCATGAAAGGGTGAGCACGTTGCCGAATCTCCAAGACGTTTGGACCATGGCCAAGGATGGCGACGCCGGAGCGTTCAAGGCCATCATCGAGACCCACTCGGGCCGCGATCTCGAACAAAGGGACCCGCAAGGGTTCACGCCCCTTTGCCTGGCCGTGAAGCATGGCAGCGTCGATGTCGTTCGCGCGTTGCTGGACGCGGGAGTCGACCCGAACGAGCCGAGCTTGCCTGGCCGCCTCTCACCCTTGAGCCATGCCGTCGCGGAAGGGTCGGCAGAACTCGTGGCGATGCTCGTCGCGGCAGGGGCGAACATCGATGACGTTGACGCAAACGGGGCCACCCTGATGGAGGGTGCCGCAAGTCGCAAGCACGGTGACGAAGCAATTGCCGCACTCGTCGATGCGGGAGCAGACGTCAAC
>JAVLCF010000119.1 GCA_031581195.1 Trueperaceae bacterium
CCCGTCGGTGCGCTCCACGGTGACGCCGGCGTCGGCGGGGTCGCCGGGCACCGCGAGGTCCTCGACGCGGCCGGGCGTGGCGGCCGGGTCGGCCGGCGCGAAGCCGCCGACCTTCGGTGTCACGACGACCGGGTGGGCGGCGGCGCGCGTCGTTTCGCGGACGCGTTGCAGCTGCGCCAGTCGGTCGCCCACCACGGCGCCGTCGTCGACGCCGAGCGTCACGACGTCCTCGAGGAGCGCGCCGCCGCTCCGCACCGCGACGCGCGGCGCGACCGCGGCCCCGCTGCGGGTGGCGGGGAGGACGAGCGCGGCGGCGTCGCGGGCCGCCAGGACGGACGTCAGGACGCCGGTCCAGGCGCCCGGGTGCGGTGGGGCGGCGACGCGGTGGACGTGCGGCAGGTAGGCGCTCGCGGCGTCCGCGACGTCGGGGGTCGCGACGCCCTCGAGCGGCGCCCCGAGCGCCTCGGCGAGGGCGCGGGCGGCGGTCGTGGCCTGCAACGCCGCCCGCGTGGGCGTCCCCCCGTCGCCGGGCACGAGGACGAGGACGGCGCCGCTCACGCCGCCCCCTCGCGCAGGACGCGCGCCAGTTCGCGCGCCTGCGCCTCGAGCGGCCCGTCGAGGAGGCGCCGCGCCCGCGCGCGTTGTTCGGGCGCCCGGGCGGTGACGCGCGTGCCGGACGCGGGGGTCGGCGCGTCGGCCACGTCGAGCGGCTTGCGTTTCGCCTTCATGATGTTCGGCAGCGTCGGGTAGCGCGGTTCCGCGAGGCCCTGCTGCGTCGTGACGACGGCGGGCAGCGCGAACGTGAGGGTTTCGGGGCCGGCGTCGCCGTCGTGCACCGCCCGGACGGTGGTGCCGTCCAGCTCCAGGCGGGTCGTCCAGTCGGCCAGCGGCCAGCCGAGGTGTTCGGCGAGGGCCGGACCGAGCGCCGCGCTGTCGGTGTCGGCGTGCTTCCCGCCGGTCAGGACCAGGTCGGGCGCTTCGTCGCGGAGGACGTCGGCGAGGAGGTTCGCCTCCGCCAGCACGTCGCCGGCCTCCGCTCCGTCGGTGCGCAGCAGCCGGGCGCGGTCGGCGCCCATCGCGAGGGCGGTCCGTAGGACCTCCTCGGTCGCGTCGGGCCCGACGGCGAGCGCGACGACCTCCGCGTCCAGCCCCCCTTCCCGCATGCGAAGCGCCTGCTCGACGCCGTACTCGTCCATTCCGTCGAGCCCCCACGCCGCTCCGGACACGGAGACGGCGTCGTCCGCCACCTCCACGCGGGCTTCGACGTCGGGGACGCGACGCACGACCGTCACGATCTTCATGGGTGCCTCCCTTTCGTGTGGGGGAACGGTACCAAACCGGATGGGCGGCGGGGGGCGGCGTCAGGGGTCGCCGCGTTCGCGGGCGTACGCCGCGCGCAGGCGCTCGCCCCACGCGGGCCGGTCCTCGAGGTCGCCGCCGCGCGCCAGGCGCACGCGGAGGCGGACGAACCCGTCGACGTCGCCGCGGCGCGCCAGGTGGCGCGCCAGCACGTCCAGGGCCGCTTCGGGTCCGTCGGCGGGGGTGGGCAGCGTCTCGCGCCGGCGGGCGCCGGCGGGGTCCTCGAGGACGAGTCGGACGCTCCAGCGGCCGCCGTCGCGTTCCACGAACACCTGCTCGACGCGCGCGCCCCCGTACATCCCTCAGGCGTCGCCTTCGAGGCCGAAGGCGTGGTGGACCGCGGCGAGCGCGTCGTCGGCGTACGCGGCGGGTAGCACGACGGAGACGCGCACCTCGCTGGTGGCGACCATGACGATGTTCGCGCCGACCGACGCGACGGCGTCGAACATGCGGCCCGCGACGCCGGGCGTCGACCCGACCGCCACGCCGACGATCGAGAGTTTGACGACGTCCTCGCTGGCGTCGGCGCGACCCCCGATCTCGTCCAGCACCGGCTGGACGGCGTCGAGGGCGTCGGGGACGACGTCCTCGTCGACGGTGAAGGCCATCTGTTGGCGGCTGGCGTCCTCGCCGGGGACGCCCTGGATGATCATGTCGACCGAGACGCCGGCGTCGCCGAGCGCGCCGAAGAGGCGGGCGGCGACGCCGGGGGCGTCGGGCAGGCCGACGAGGTCGATGCGGGCGTGGTGGGCGTCGAGCGCGACGCCGGTGACGGGGTTCTCGCGGATCATGCGGGCCTCCTCGCGGGGGTGCGCCGTGACGCGGGTGCCGGGCGCGTAGGAGAAGCTGCTGCGGACGTGGACCTCCACGCCGTACGTGCGGGCGTACCAGACCGCGCGGGGGTGCAGCACCTTCGCGCCGAGTTGGGCGAGTTCGAGCATCTCGTCGTAGTCGATCGTCTCGAGCCGCGTGGCGTTCGGGACGCGGTGCGGGTCGGTCGTGTAGACCCCGTCGGTGTCGGTGAAGATCTCGCACGTGGGCGCGCCGAGCGCCGCAGCGAGAGCGACGGCGGTGGTGTCCGACCCGCCCCGCCCGAGGGTCGCGACGTCGCCGGCGGGGGTGGCGCCCTGGAAGCCGGCGACCACGACGACGGGGACCTCGTCGAGGTCCGCGAGGACGCGGCGGGGGTCGACCTCGGTGATGCGCGCTTCGCCGTGCAGGTCGCTCACGCGAAAGCCGGCCTGCGCTCCGCTGCGCGAGCGGGCGGGCACGCCGAGCGCGCGGAGGGCGACCGCCAGAAGGGCGCTCGATTGGGTCTCACCGGTCGCCATGAGGGCGTCGAGCTCGCGCTTGTCGGGGCGGTCGGCGAGGTCGCGGGCCATGCCGACGAGGCGGTCGGTGGTGCGGCCCATCGCCGAGACGGTGACGACGACGCGGCCTCCGCGCTCGACGGCGCGTTCGATGCGGCCGGCGACCTTGCGGATGCGCTCGAGGTCGCCGACGCTGGTGCCCCCGAACTTCCAGACGTGCGGGGGGTCGGGGGGTGCGGCGCTCATGGGGTCCGACGCTACCGCGCCGGCGCGCTGCGCGGGTGGGGGCGCCGGCGCCCCCGCACGCCCGGCGCCGCGTCCGGCCCGCGACGATGTGGCGGGAACCGCGTGCTGGACGTGGTAGAACCGGTCCATGAGCGCCGCCCCCACCCCCCTGACCGTCGCGATCGTCGGCGCCGGCCCGTCCGGGTTCTTCGCCGCCGACGCGCTGCTGAAGGCCCGCGACGACGTCCGCGTCGACCTGTTCGACCGCCTCCCCACCCCGTTCGGTCTCGTGCGCTACGGCGTCGCTCCGGACCACGCGAAGATCAAGGCGGTCACGCGGACGTTCGACGCGACGTTGCGCGACCCGCGCGTCCGGTTCTTCGGCAACGTCGACGTGGGGCGCGACGTGAGCGTCGACGAACTGCGCGCCCGCACCCACGCGGTCGTCCTGTCGGTCGGCGCGTCGAGCGACCGGTCGCTCGGCATCGACGGCGAGGCGTTGGAGGGCAGCCTGTCCGCCACGGAGTTCGTCGCCTGGTACAACGGCCATCCCGACTACGCCGACCGGACGCCCGACCTCTCGGGGCGGCACGCGGTGGTGGTGGGCGTCGGCAACGTGGCGGTGGACGTCGCGCGGGTGTTGGCCAAGTCGGTGGACGAACTGCGCGGGACCGACGTCGCGGACCACGCCCTCGACGCGCTCGCGGAGAGCCGCATCGAGACGGTGACGATGCTGGGTCGGCGGGGGCCGGCGCAGGCGAAGTGGACGACGAAGGAGCTGCGCGAGCTCGGCGCGCTCGCGCACGCCGACCTCGCGGTGGACCCGGCCGACCTGGAGCTCGACGCGGCGTCGCGGCGCGCGGTGGAGGCCGACGCCGCGACCGCGCGGAACCTGGCGTTCCTGCGCGAGGCGGCGGCGACGCCGCCGGCCGGCAAACCGCGGACGTTGCGCCTCCGCTTCCTCGTCTCCCCCACGCGCCTGCTGGGGCGCGACGGCCGCGTGCACCAGATGATCGTGGAGCGCAACCGGTTGGAGGACCGCGACGGCTACCTGGCGGCGGTGGCGACCGGCGAGGAGGAGACGCTCGGGGCGGACCTGGTGTTGCGGTCGGTCGGCTACCGCGGGGTGCCGATCCCGGGCGTGCCGTTCGACGCGAAGCGCGGCGTGATCCCCAGCGACGGCGATCAGGTGACGCACGAGGACGGCACGCCGGTGTCGGGGCTGTACGTCTGCGGCTGGATCGGGCGCGGTCCGAGCGGCGTCATCGGGACGAACAAGCCCGATGCGGTGCATACCGTCGAGGCGCTGCTGCAGGATCCGCACCGGGTGCCGCCCGAGGACGCCTCGGAGGGCGCCGTTCCGGCGCTGCTGGAGGCGCGCGGGGTGCGCTGGGTCGACGCCGACGGATGGTACGCCCTGGACGCCGTGGAGCGCGCGGCGGGCGAGGCGGCGGGGCGCCCCCGGGTGAAGGTCACCTCGCGCGCCGCGATGCTGGCCGCGGCGGAGCGGACCACCGACGCGTCGTGAACGCCTGACGCGTGCCGTTCGGCGCGTTTTTCTTGCACGCCCTGCACCCTCGAGGGGCCCGAACGCGTTTTTTGGCCCCGAAACGTGCATGGTGGCGCTTGCAAATGATTCGGTCCGCCCGTATGATTCCTCGACGACTCGGCGCCGACCCCGTTCGGCGTCCGGTCGACCCCACCGAGGAGGCCCCACCCATGGGATGGACCCGCGCGAAGATCCTGAAGAACCTCAAGGACGAGAACGTCACCTTCCTCCGCATGCAGTTCACCGACATTCTCGGGCACAACAAGAACATCGAGGTGCCCACCTCGCAGTTCGAAAAGGCGCTCGACGGCGAACTGATGTTCGACGGCTCGTCGGTCGAGGGCTTCACCCGCATCGAAGAGTCGGACATGCTCCTCAAGCCGGACTTCGACACCTACCTGGTGATGCCGGACCTCGTCGAGGGCGCCGGACGCGGGAAGGTCGCGCGCCTCATCTGCGACATCGCCAACCCCGACGACACGCCGTTCGAGGGCGACCCCCGCTACGCCCTCCGGCGGCAGATCGAGCGACTGAAGAAGCTCGGGTTCGACGACCTGTCCGCCGGCCCCGAACCGGAGTTCTTCCTGTTCACGCTGCACCCCGACGGCAGCCCCACCACCGACACGCACGACGCGGCCGGGTACTTCGACCTCGCCCCGGTCGACCGCGGCGAGGACGCCCGCCGCGACATGGTGAACGCACTCGTGGAGATGGGCTTCGAGATCGAGGCCGCGCACCACGAGGTCGCCCCCGGCCAGCACGAGATCGACTTCAAGTACGGACCCGCCCTCACGACCGCCGACAACATCGCGACGTTCCGCTACGTCGTCAAGCGCATCGCGCGAAACCACGGCCTGCACGCCACCTTCATGCCGAAACCCGCCTCGGGGATCAACGGCTCGGGCATGCACACGCACCTGTCGCTGTTCAAGAACGGCACGAACGCCTTCTTCGACCCGAAGGCGGACCTGCAACTGAGCGACACCGCACTGTCGTTCATCGCCGGCCTGCTCGACCACGCCGCCGGCATGGTCGCGGTGACGAACCCGACGGTGAACAGCTACAAGCGCCTCACGCCCGGGTACGAGGCCCCGACCAACATCGCCTGGTCCGCCTCCAACCGCAGCGCCATGATCCGCATCCCCGCCCGGCGCGGCGTCGGCACCCGCTGCGAACTCCGCATGCCCGACCCGACCGTCAACCCGTACCTGGCGCTCGCGGTGATGCTCGCCGCCGGCCTCGACGGCATCGAACGCAAGCTCGTGCCGCCGCCCTCCATCCAGCGCAACATCTTCGACATGAGCGTCCGCGAGCGGCGCCGCCACAAGATCAAGGAGCTGCCGCCCACCCTCCGCGAAGCGGTCTCGGCGTTCTCGAAGGACAAGGCGATGGTCGGGGCGCTCGGCGAGCACATCGCCGACCACTTCGTCGCCGCGAAGACCGCGGAGTACGAGGACTACCGCATCGAAGTGCACGATTGGGAGCTCGAGACCTACCTCGACGAGTACTGAGGCGTCCTCCAGCTCCCGTCCCGCGCGGCGGCCGACCCTCGGCCGCCGCGCGTCACGTGGGGGGCCGGCCCTCCGTCGCCACCCGCCGTCGCGCCCAGGCGGTGAGCGCCTCCCAGTCGTAGCCGCTGGCGCGTTCCGCGGCGTCGGCCGCGGCGCGGCCGCGCGCCAACGCCGCCGGCGGGTCGCCGGCCACCGCGCGCGCCGCCAACCACGCCGCCGTCCAGCCGCGGAGGCCCTCTCGCCGGAACCAGGTGACGCCCCCGTGGGCATGCACCCCGAACCCCACCTCGCGCAGGGTGGCGTCCTCCGCCGCCGCGAGCAGGTCGGCGGCGTAGCGCCCCTCCCCGTCGGCGGGGCCCGACGCGTCGCGCGCCAGCAACGTCCGCCAGGCCGCCCCCCACGCCGCCGAGGGCAGGTCGGCGTCCTCCACGTCGGCCGCCGGGTCCACCGGGGCCGCCCGCCCCGCGACGCCGCCCGACCCGGCGGGCGCCGCCGGCCGCGGACCCCCCTCGACCGACCCGCGGCGTTCGGCGTCCGGACCGTCGGGGGGTCCGTCGTCCTGCCGCGCCTCGACCGCGAGGTCGCCGGCCTCGAGGCGCCCGACGGCGCGCGCCAGGTCGAGCGCGTCGACGATGCCGAGCGGATCCGTCCACGCCGACGCCCACGCGAAGGCACGCCGCCACGGGGCCCCGGGCGTCCCCGCATCGGCCGGCACGCGCGCCCAGGCCGCCTCGAGCGCCGCCCGATCGAGGCGCGCCGTCCGGCCCGCGGCCGCCGCGGTGGTGGGGGCGGGACCCGAGGGGAGGACCGGATCGGAGGTCGGCTCGGAGGACGGCTCGGAGGCCG
>JAVLCF010000120.1 GCA_031581195.1 Trueperaceae bacterium
GCACGACGGTACCGCCCGACGCGGCGGCGAAGCCGGCGACCTTCGGGTCGTACCCCACCCCGACGTGGGGGACGCCCGCCCCGGCGGCGAGGATGAGCCCGTGCAGGCGGACCGACGCGACGCGCCGCGCGGCGGCGACGTCCCGCGCCGCGGTCCACGGGTCGCGCCAGGTGGCGACCTCCGCGTCGGCGGCGGCGGCGATGCGCTGGGCCGCGGCGGCGTCCGCGCCCGCCTCGAGGGCCGCGACGACGACCCGTTCGCCGTCCGCCCGCACGCGCCGGGCGAGGGCCACGAACGCCGCTTCCGCGCCGGGCACGTCGGCGCGGGGGATCAGCAGCGTCGGGCGGTCCGCCGCCCCGCCCCCCACCCCGCCGGGCGTCCCACGGGTCGCCGACGCCAACCGGAGGGCGGGGTCGGCGCCGGTGGCCGCCTCCAGCCCGAGCTCCGCGAGGAGGGCGTGCGACGGGGCGTCGCGCACCAGGATCGGGACGCCCGCGAGCGCCTGCGCGACCGCGCGGCGGCCGGCGGGGGAGAGCGGCCCGACGGATTGGCCGAACACGACGACGCGCTTCCCGAGGCGTCGCGCGAGGCGGAGGACGCCCAGGTAGTAGCGGAGGCTGCGGCTCGACGTGCGGTCCTGCAGCAACCCCCCGCCGCCGGAGACGAGCGCGTCGCTGGCCGCGAGGGCGGCGGGCACGCCGAGGAGGCGGTGCCGGGCGGGGAGGTCGTGCAGGGCGGTGGTGGCGCGCGGCGCGGCGCTCAGCGCGGCGGGCGCGAAGCCGGCCGCCCGCAGGGCCGGCGCGAGCCCGGCGAGGATCGCTTCGTCGCCGAGGTTCCCCGCGCCGACGAAGCCGGAGATCAGGACCCGCGTCATGGTCGGCGTCAGGCCGCCGCGAGGCGGCGGCGGACCCACGCGACCGTCGGGCGCAACGCCGCGACGGCGAGGGTCCCGAGACCGAACCCGAGGGCGAGGGCGACGCCGGTCCGCTCGAGCGACACGAGGAGGGGCGTGTGGTAGTGCGCGAAGCTGTTCAGGATGCTGGCCTGCGCCACGACGCCGCCCGCCATCAGGCCGGCGCGCAGCCACGCCGGGCCGCCCGCCTCGCTGAGGCCGACGACCGCCAGCGGGTGCCCGAGCAGCTCCTTGAAGCGGGGGCGGGCGAACGCCTCGCTCAACAGGGCGCGCACCTGCAGCTCCAGCTCGCTGGCGCCGATCAGCGGCGTGTTGCCGCGCCGCAGCACCACCAGCGCGAAGCCGGCGAGCGCGACGCCGGCGAGCACGACCGGGCCGAGGCGGACCGGCAGTCGCCAGCCGTCGCGCAGCCACGCGAAGGCGCCCTGGGTGCGCAGCAGCGCCCACGCGACGTACAGGGCGGGCGGCACGACGAGGGTGGCCGCCACCCCCCGGAACGGCGCGACGCCCAGCACCGCGTCGCGGTCGCTGCCGACCGCCGCGAGGAACGCCGCCCCGACCAGGCTCCACGCCGCCGCGCGCCAGAACGCCCCGCGGCGGGGGCCGGGGAGGACGTAGCCGAGGACGGGGAAGGTCAGCGCCGCGACGAGGGCGACCGCCCCGAAGTCCAGGCCGGCGGCCGCCAGCCCGAGCGCCGCGAGGGCGGCCGCGACGGCGACCCCCCAGAGGCCGGGGAAGGCGGTGGCGAGCAGCGTGACGCCGGCCGCCACCCCGAGCGACGCGAGTACGCGCAGGGCCGCGGGCGGCGCGTAGGCGTCGAGCGCCTGCCGCCCGAGCGGTGGGGTGCCGATCGCGAAGCCCTCCGCGCGCACCTCCCGCGCGAGGCCGGCCACCAGCGCCTCGGTGTTCGCGAGGGCGTCCCCCTGGACGTTCTGCAGGTACGGCCGCAGGTAGAGCAGCGAGACGTTGCGTTCCGTCGCGGCGAGCACGAACTTGTCGATCACCTCGTGCGGCGGGAGCCGCAGGTCCAGGTACGCCTGCTCGAAGCTGAGCAGCCGGAGGATCGGCGCCCGCCCGCGGAGCGCGCCGATGCCGGCCTGCGGGTTGTTCTCGACGTACGCCGTCCAGCGCCCCTGGGCGGCGGCGAGGGTGGCGTCCATCGCGTGCGGGTAGCCCGCCACCGTCTGGCCCTCGTGCACCAGGACCGACGCGGCGTCCGGCAGGTACGCCCCGACGTTGCGGACGCCGGGCACGCTTCGGGGGCGGTAGACGACGTCCAGGCCCGCTTCCGCGTACGCGGCGATGGTGGCCTCGTCCGGTCCGGCGGGGAGGCGGTCGGCGACGTCGCCGGGGAACGCCCACCAGTCCACCCCCCGGATCGTGACCGCGGCGGGCGGGGTGGGCGCCTTGGCGCGCAGGGCGTCGCTGGCGCCCGGCACGAGGTCGCGCACGAGGGTCGCGTGGGCCGGCACGTCGGGCGGTGGGGCCCCCGCCGCGACCGCCGCGGCGACGGCGTCCGCCCCGCGCAGCAGCGCGATGCGTCCCTTCGCCGCGAGGGTCTCGGGGGTGTCCTCGTACACCGCGACGGCGGACAACCCCAGGGTGCGGTAGTGCGCGGCGAGCGCGACCGGGTCGCGCCCCAGCAGGCGGGCCTGTTCCTCGAGCGCGTCGCCGTCCATGACCAGCGCGACGGGGCGGGCGGCGCCCTCGGCCTCCAGGCGCGCCGTCAGCAGCAGGCCGGCGGGCAGCAGCGCCGCGGCGAGCAGCAGCGCCGCCGCGACGCGGATGCGGCGGCGGGCGTCAGCCACGCGGCACCGGGCTCGGTGGGACGGGGGGCGGCGCGCCGTGCACGGCGCGCTCGACGAAGCTGCTCAACACCGCCATCGCGGCGTGGTTGCGGCCGCCCTGCGGGACGATCAGGTCGGCGTGCCGTTTGCTGGGCTCGACGTACAGGTCGTGCATCGGGCCGACGGTGTCGCGGTACTGCGCGATGACGCTGTCGGTGCTGCGTCCGCGTTCGCGCACGTCGCGCTCGAGCCGCCGAATGAACCGCTCGTCGCGGGGCGCGTCGACGTACACCTTCAGGGCGAAGCGCTCGCGGAGCGCCGCGTCGTGCAGCACCAGGATCCCCTCCATGATCACGACGGGCGTCGGGGCGACCCGGACGGTGGCGTCGTCGCGGTCGTGCCGCGCGAAGTCGTAGACCGGGCGGTGGATCGCCTCGCGGGCGAGGAGGGCGTCGAGGTGCGCGAGCAGCAGGGCGTGGTCGAAGGCGGCGGGTTGGTCGTAGTTCGTCGCGGCGCGCGCCTCGAACGCGACGCCCGGTTGCGCGCGGTAGTAGGCGTCCTGCGGGAGGATCGTGACGCGGTCGGGGGCGTGCGCGTGCAGCGCGGCGGCGACCGTCGTCTTGCCGGAGCCGGTGCCGCCCGCCAGCCCGATCAGCAGCGGCGCGTCGCTCACGGCGCGCCGGCGTCCGTCACGGCGTCCGGTGCGGCCTCCGAGCGGGCGTCGGGGGCGGCGTCCCGTGCGGTGGCGGTGCGCGCCTTCGCCGCGGCGATGAAGCCACGGAACGGCGGGCTGGGGTGCATCAGGCGGGAGCGGAACTCGGGGTGCGACTGCACCCCGACGTAGAAGGGGTGGTCCGGGAGTTCGATCGCTTCGACGAGGCCCTCCCCGCGACCCTCCATGCCGGGCGTGACGCCGGAGACGACCAGGCCGGCGTCGACGAGCGGCGCGACGGCGTCGGGCGCCACCTCGTAGCGGTGCCGGTGGCGTTCGTGCACCACGCCGCCCTCCGCCTCGCCGTACAGGTGCGCGAGGTGCGTGCCCGGCGCGAGGCGCATCGGCCAACTCCCGAGCCGCATGGTGCCGCCCAAGCCCTCGACCTCCAGCTGCTCCGGCATCAACGCGACGACGGGGTGCGGCGTGTAGGGGTCGAACTCGGTGGAGTTCGCCGCCTCGAGCTGCGCGACGTGGCGGGCGTACTCGATGACCGCGACCTGCATCCCCAGGCAGATGCCGAGGTAGGGCACGCGCCGCTCGCGGGCCAGGCGGGCGGCGCGGACCTTGCCCTCGATGCCGCGCACCCCGAACCCGCCGGGCACCAGCACCCCGTCGTAGTCGGTCAGGAAATCCAGGTCGCCGGCGCCGACGTCGGCGGCGGCGAGGTCCTCGGCGGGAACCCACTCGACGTCGACCGCGACGTCGTTGGCGATGCCGGCGTGCACCAACGCCTCGTTGAGCGACAGGTAGGCGTCGGGCATCGCGACGTACTTGCCGACCACCGCGATGCGGACCCGGCCCTGCGGCTCGCGGAGGGTCCGGACCGCGTCGTGCCAGACGTGCAGTTCCGGCACGACCTTCTCCAGCTGCAGGCGTCGTTCCGTGAACCGCCCGATGCCCTGCTGCTCGAGCATCTCGGGGACGGCGTAGACGTGCTCGGCGTTGTAGGCGTTGAAGACGTCGCGCGCCTCGACGTTGCTGAACAACGCGATCTTCGCGCGGCCCTCGTCGGGGAGCGGGCGTTCGCTGCGCACCACCAACGCGTCGGGCTGGATGCCGTACCCCCGCAGCGTCGCGACGCTGTGCTGGGTGGGTTTCGTCTTGAACTCCTCGCTGGTGCCCAGGTACGGCACCAGCGTCACGTGCAGGTACAGCGTCTGGTCGCGTCCCTCCTCGAAGCGCATCTGGCGGATCGCTTCGAGGAACGGCAGCGACTCGATGTCGCCGACCGTCCCGCCGACCTCGACGAGGACGATCTCGGCGTTCACCGCCTCGCCCGCGGCGCGGATGCGGCGCTTGATCTCGTCGGTGACGTGGGGGATGACCTGCACGGTCTGCGACAGGTACTCGCCGCGGCGTTCGCGGTCGATGACGGTCTGGTAGACCTGCCCGGTCGTGACGTTGTTGCCGCGCGCGAGGTCGATGTCGAGGAACCGTTCGTACGTCCCGACGTCGAGGTCGGTTTCCGCGCCGTCGTCGGTGACGAACACCTCGCCGTGCTCGTACGGTCGCATGGTGCCCGCGTCCACGTTGATGTAGGGGTCGATCTTCACCGCGGTGACGCGGTAGCCGCGCGCCCGCAGGAGCGCCCCCAGGCTCGAGGTCGCGATGCCCTTGCCGAGGCTGGACACGACCCCACCGGTGATGAACACGTACTTCGTCGCCATGGCGCTCACGCTCCCGGGAGACGAATCTACCACCCGGGCGGCCCCGGCGCCCGTGGTACCTTCCCGCCCATGAGCGACCCGGGCCGGCGCGGCATCCCGTTCGTCATGACCGGCGCGTCCGGCGTCGGCAAGGAGTCCCTGCGGCGCGAGGCGGCGCCCGCCCTCGGCGACCTCGCCTTCAGCGTCTCGGCGACGACCCGCGCCCTGCGGCCGGGGGAGACCGACGGCGTGCAGTACCACTTCCTGACGCCGGAGCGGTTCCAGGCGCTGATCGACGAGGACGGCCTACTGGAGTGGGCGGAGTACGTCGGCGACTTCTACGGCACCCCCCGCGCGCCGATCGAGGCGCACCTCGACGCGGGCCGCGACGTGCTGCTCGAGATCGAGTTGGCGGGCGCCCGCCAGGTGCGCGAGAGCCTCCCGGAGGCGGTCACGATCTTCGTCGCGCCCCCCGACCTCGCGGAGCTCGAGCGGCGCCTGCGCGGTCGCGGGACGGACGACGAAGCGAAGATCGCGAAGCGGTTGGCGCGGGCGCGCGAGGAGATCGCGGCGGTGCGCGAGTTCGAGTACGTCGTCGTGAACGACGACCTCGCGGACGCCGCCCGCACCTTCGAGGGGATCGTCCGCGCCGAACGCGCCCGCGCGTCGCGCCTCCCGGACGGCGCCGTGGCGCGCTTCCTGCAGACCGCCGCCGACGTGTAGTACGCTTCACGTCCCACCGCGCGCCGCACCGCACGCGCTCGCGGGGCCTTGGAGGACGCATGGCTCAGGACGGTTACGACACCCTGCTCGCGCAGACCGATTCGCGCTACCGCCTCTCGATCGTCGTCGCGCGGCGTGCCGCGCAACTCAAGAGTGGCATGCCGACGCTGTTGAGCGACGAGGAGATGCCCGACGCCGCGGCGAACACCGTCAGCGTCGCGATGGAGGAGTTGCGGCTCGGCAAGCCGGTCACGTGGGGCGAGGACCTGCCCACCGACGCGCAGTTGCGGGAGGCGCGCGCCCGTGAGCGGCGCGAACGCACGACCGAGGTCGTCTGAGGTCACGCCCGACCGGCCGCCCCGCTGGATCGTGGGGGTGACCGGCGGGCTCGCCGCCGTCAAGGCCCCCGCCCTGGTGCGCCGCCTCCGCGAGGCCGGCGCCGAGGTCCGCGTCGCGGCCACGCCCGCGGTCCGTTTCGTCACGCCACTCGCCCTCGCCTCCGCCGCCGGCGGGGAGGTGCTGGACGAGGCCGCCTGGTTCGCGGCCGACGGCGAGGCCCGGCACCTGAGCTTCGCGGCGTGGGCGGACGGCCTGCTGGTCGCCCCCGCCACCGCCGACGCCCTCGCCCGCATCGCGCACGGGCACGCGGGGGACGTCGTGAGCGCCCTGGCGCTGGGGGTGCCGCGGGTCGCGCTCGCGCCGGCGATGAACCCCGCCATGTGGCGCGCCGCGCCGGTCCGCCGCAACGTCGCGCGCCTCCGCGCCGACGGTCGCGAGGTCCTCGAGCCCGCCTCGGGCGCGATGGGCACCGTCGGGGAGGCGCCCGGACCGGGCCGCCTCCCCGACGAGGCGGCGCTCGTCGAGGCGGTCCTGCGGGCCCCGCGCGGGCGCGACCTCGAGGG
>JAVLCF010000121.1 GCA_031581195.1 Trueperaceae bacterium
GGCCGCGCCCGCCTAGGCTCGGGGGATGCTCGGTCCCACCCGCCCGTACCCGCGCCCCCTCGTCCCCGCAGCGCTCCTGCTCGGCCTCGTCGCGCTCCTCGCGTCCGCCGTGGCGGAGGCGCGCTTCGAGTGGCGCGACGTCCGCCAGGAGGTCCGCATCGAGGCGGACGGCGGCGTCGTCGTCCGCGACGTGCGCACCCTGTGGACCGACGAGGACTTCGGGGAGGCGTACGTCTGCATCCGGCACGGGCCCGACGTGACCCTCACGCTGCTCGAGGACGCCGGCGCCGTCGACGCCGGGCCACCCGCCCGGGCGTTCACGCAACCGTGCGCCTCCGGCGCGGCCGGCACCGAGGTCGTCGTCGCGCACGAGGACGACGTGCGCGTCACGGAACGACGAATCCGCTTCCACTACCGCCTCGACGGCGCCCTGCAGGTGCACGACGACGTCGTGCAGTGGTACTGGGAGATCTACGGGCGCGACAACGAGCCCGTCGCGCGGCGCTACCACCTCACGGTCACCGCGCCGGGCGCCGTGGCGGCGCCCCACGACGCGTTCGTGCACCGGTTCGACCTCCCGGAGACGCCCGACGTCGCGTTCGACCGCGACCTCGGGCGACTCGACGTGCGCGCCGACCGCATCCCCCCCGGCGAAGGGATCGAGGTGCGCTACCTGATGGACCCCGCCCACTTCGGTCCCGCCGTCCGCGCGGCGAGCGACGGCGCCGACCGGCTCGAGACGTACCTCGCCGACGAGGCCCGCCTCGCGGGACTCGGAGCGCCGGGCGCGCCGACCCTCCGGGTGGGCGACGTCGCGACGACCGGCGTCGCACGGGTGCGGGGGCGCGCCACGCCGGACGGGGCGCCCGTCGCCGACGTCGTGGCGCGCACCGACGGCGGGACGCGCGTCGCCTGCACCGGCACGGACCCGTTCGTCTGCGACCTGGGCGTCGTGCCGGACGGCGCGACCCGCGTGACGGTCCTCGCGACGGCGGAGAACGGCGCCGCCACCGCACGGGAGGTCGTCGTGACCCGCCGCACGCCGCTCGACGCCGCGCGCCGGCACCCGGCGGCGGCGCTGCCGGCCCTGGCGGCGCTCGCCGCGCTGGCGGTCGGCCTCGCGCGGGCCTACGTCCGGGTGGGGCGCGAACCGCGCGTCGACGCGATGCGCCACCCGTTCGAACCGCCGAACGACGCGCCCCCCGCCGAGGTCGCGGTCCTGCGCACGCAATCGCGGCAGAGCCTCCCCGCCGACGCCGCCTTCGCGGCGACCCTGACCGACCTCGCCTGCCGCGACCACGTCGCCTTCGAGGGGGAGGACGCCGCGTTCGCCGTACAGCTCCCCGCCCGCGACGCGGGGGTGGACGTGGAGGCCGGCGTGGAGGCCGGCGTGGACGCGGGCGTGGAGGCCCGCGACGACGCCCTCCTCGACCACGAGCGCGCCCTGCTGGCGTACCTGCACGACGCCGCGGACGCCGCGGGGGACGGACGCCGCGTCGACCGCAAGGCGCTCCAGCGGTGGGCTGCGAAGCACCCCGCCTTCGTCGAGACGTGGGCGAAGGGGGTGCGCGACGCCGTGGAGGCCCGCCACGGCGGACCGCTGACGACCGACGCGAGCCGGGTGGCGACCCGGCGCTGGGCGGTCGCGTCGGGCGTCACCGCCGTCGCCGCCGTCGCCTACGCGGTCCTCGTCGCCGCCGGCCCCGCCGCGGCGATCGCGGGCGGTGCGGCGTTCGCCGCCGCGCTCGGGATCCCCGTCGCCTTCGCCGCGCTGCCCGCCTGGCGGCCCGACGTCGCCCGCGAGGTGGCGGGCTGGGAGGGCTTTCGGCGGACCCTGAGCACCTACACGATCCTCCGCGAAGCGCCGCCCGACGTCTTCGAGGTGTGGGACCGCTACTTCGCCTACGCCGTCGCGCTCGGCGTGGCGCGCCGGTTCCTGAAGACCCTCGAGCGCGTCGCCCCCGAACGTGGCCTCGACCCCGCCCACCTCGCCGCGCGCGCGACCTGGATGGGGGCCGGCGTCCGCGACGCCGCCGACCTCGCCGGCGTCGCGGCGTCCGCCGCGTCGCTGTCGAACGCGCTCGCGACGGTCGGCGCGAGCGCCGCGTCGGGCGGCTCGTCCGCCGGTGGGGGCGGCGGCGGTGGGGGCGGCGGGGGCGGCGGTCGTTGACGCCGGCCGGGGCCCGGCGTAGCGTGAACCGTTTCGCCGCCACCGAGCGTCGACCCCCGGGAGGCACGCCATGACCGAGTCCACCCCCTTCCTCGAGCGCCTGCGCATCATGTGGAGCCACAGTGGCGCGGTGTTCCGGGAGCGCGACGTCGCGGTGTTCGACCGCCTCGAGAAGGAGGGCACGGTCCGCGACGCGCTGACCTACGTCGCGGTCGCCGCCGCCGTCAGCGGCCTGTTCGCCCTCGGCGTCGGGCCGGGCGCGTTCCTCGGCAACGTCGTCGGGACCGTCGCCGGCTTCTTCGTCTTCGTCTACCTCGTGTACTTCGTCGGGTCCCGGCGCGGGGGGACCGGCACCCTGAGCGAGGTCGCCTATAGCTTCGCGTTGTTCTGGGCCCCGCTGAACGTCGCCTTCACCCTCGCGACGTTCGTGCTGGTGATCAGCGTCGTGGGCCTCACCGTCGTCCCGCTCCTCGCGATCGTGGTGCTCGGGGCGAACGTCTGGTTCGCGTACCTCGCGACGCGCGCCAGCCTGAACGTCACGAGCGCGGCGGTGACGATCACCACGCTGATCCTGGCCGGCGTCCTGTCGCTGGCCGTGAACCTGGTGCTCGCCGCCGTGCTGGCCTGACCCGCCCCCACCCGGCTACACCTCGGAGCGATTCCGAGTCTGCCGCCCCGGCGACGTGGGGGGCGCGGCGCGCGCGCGTATCGTTGCCGGCGGGCGGTCCGCCGCCACGCCCGCGACCCCGACCCCGCCTCGCGCGCCCGCGCGCGAAGCCCCCGTCGGTCGCCATTTCGAGCCTCGAAGGGAACGCCGCATGGAACACGACCGCACGAAGTCCGACAGCCCCTGCCCGTACCACGGGAGCACGACCACCGACGCCCAGACGAACCGCGACTGGTGGCCCAACCAACTCAACCTGAAGATCCTGCACCAGCACACCGGCGTCGAAAGCCCCTACGGCGCGGACTTCGACTACGCCGAGGCGTTCGCGAAGCTCGACCTGGCCGCCGTGAAGGCGGACCTGCACGCGTTGATGACCGACTCGCAGGACTGGTGGCCGGCCGACTACGGGCACTACGGGCCGTTCTTCATCCGCATGGCCTGGCACAGCGCCGGCACCTACCGCACCGGCGACGGGCGCGGCGGGGCGGGCGCGGGGTCGCAACGCTTCGCGCCGCTCAACAGCTGGCCGGACAACGCCAACCTCGACAAGGCCCGCCGGCTGCTGTGGCCGGTCAAGCAGACGTACGGCGCGTCGATCTCCTGGGCCGACCTGATGGTGCTCGCCGGCAACGTCGCGCTCGAGTCGATGGGCTTCGAGACGTTCGGGTTCGCCGGCGGTCGCGAGGACGTCCACGAGCCCGAGGAGGACATCTACTGGGGCAAGGAGGCCGACTGGCTCGGGGACGAGCGCTACTCCGGCGACCGGGAGCTCGAGAACCCGCTCGCCGCGGTCCAGATGGGCCTCATCTACGTCAACCCCGAGGGCCCCAACGGCGAACCCGACCCGGTCGCCTCGGCGCGGGACGTCCGCGAGACGTTCGCGCGCATGGCGATGAACGACGAGGAGACCGTCGCGCTGATCGCCGGCGGGCACACCTTCGGCAAGACGCACGGCAACGGCGACGCGGACGCCGTCGGCCCCGAGCCGGAGGCCGCCCCCATCCACGAGATGGGGCTCGGCTGGCGCAACCCCGACGGGGAGGGCCACGGCGTCGACACCATGACGAGCGGCCTCGAGGGCGCCTGGACGCCGACCCCGATCACCTGGGACAACAGCTACCTCGATACCCTGTTCGGGTACGAGTGGGAGCTCGTCAAGAGCCCCGCCGGCGCCTGGCAGTGGCACCCCAAGGACGGCGCCGCCGCCGACGCGGTGCCCGACGCGCACGACCCCGAGCGGCGTCACGCGCCGATGATGGCGACGTCCGACATCGCGCTGAAGGTCGACGCGATCTACGAACCGATCGCGCGGCGCTTCCAGGCCGACCCGGACGCGTTCGCCGACGCCTTCGCGCGCGCCTGGTTCAAGCTCACCCACCGCGACATGGGGCCCCGCTCGCGCTACCTCGGCCCCGAGGTCCCGGACGAGGAACTGATCTGGCAGGACCCGGTCCCGCCGGTCGACCACCCGCTCGTGACCGACGCGCACGTCGCGGACCTCAAGCAGCGCCTGTTGGCCTCCGGCCTGTCGATCCCCGAGCTCGTCACGACCGCCTGGGCGTCCGCCTCGACGTTCCGCGGTAGCGACAAGCGCGGCGGCGCCAACGGCGCCCGCATCCGCCTCGCGCCGATGAAGGACTGGGAGGCGAACCAACCCGAACGCCTCGCGAAGGTCCTGGGCGTCCTGGAGGGTATCCAGCGCGACTTCGACGCCAGCACCGACGACGGCACGAAGATCTCGATGGCGGACCTGATCGTGCTGGGCGGCGTCGCCGCCGTCGAGCAGGCGGCGAAGAGGGCGGGGCACGACGTCACCGTCCCCTTCACGCCGGGCCGGACCGACGCCACGCAGGACCAGACCGACGTCGAGAGCTTCGAGGTGCTCGAGCCGCTCGCCGACGGCTTCCGCAACTACCAGAAGGCCCGCTACACCGTCTCGCCGGAGGAGATGCTGATCGACAAGGCGCAACTCCTCGGGCTCAGCGCCCCGGAGATGACGGTCCTCGTGGGCGGCATGCGCGCCCTGAACGCGAACGCCGACGGCTCGGAGCACGGTGTCCTGACCGACCGACCCGAGGTCCTCACGAACGACGTCTTCGTCCACCTGCTCGGCATGAACGCCGAATGGGCGCCGGTGAACGGCGACGACCACCTGTTCCACGCCCACTCCCGCGAGACCGGGCAGGTGCTGTGGAGCGCGACGCGCGTCGATCTCGTCTTCGGCTCGAACTCGCAACTGCGCGGCATCGCGGAAACGTACGCGGCCGACGGCGCGGAAGCGACGTTCGTGCGGGACTTCGTCGCCGCCTGGGACAAGGTCATGAACCTCGATCGGTTCGACGTCCGCAACTGATCCTCGGCGCAGGCGGACGCCCGCGCCCCCCGCGAACGACCCCCGCGACGCCCGGACCCTGCGGTCCGGGCGTCGCGCGTGCGTGGCCGCGCCCTCGGCGTCAGACGACCATCGCGCCCGTCACGCGGTGCAGCGCGTCGCCCCCCGCCTCGAACGCCTCGAGGTTCGCCACGGTGGTCGCCGCGATGTTCGTCAGCGCCTCCTCGGTGAAGAAGCCCTGGTGCCCGGTGACGAGGACGTTCGGGAACGTCAGGAGGCGCGAGAAGACGTCGTCGCGAATGACGCGGTTCGAGAGGTCCTCGAAGAACAGGTCGCCCTCCTCCTCGTAGACGTCGAGCCCCAACCGCCCGATCCGGCCCTCCTTGAGCGCCTCGACCACCGCGGGGGTGTCCACCAACTGCCCGCGACTCGTGTTGATCAACGTCACGCCCCGCTTCATGCGGCGGAGCGCCGCTTCGTTCACCAGGTGGTACGTCTCCGGCGTCAACGGACAGTGCAACGACACGACGTCGGACGCGGCGAACAGCGCGTCCCGGTCGACGTACGTCGCGACCCCCTCCAGCTCGGCCGAGGGCACCGGATCGAGGGCGAGGACCTCGCACCCCAGGCCGTGCACCATTCGCGCGAAGGCGCGACCGATCTGGCCCGTCCCCACGACCCCCACCGTCTTGCCGACCAGGTCGAACCCCAGGAGGCCGTCCAGCGAGAAGTTCCCCTCCCGCACCCGGTTGTAGGCGCGGTAGATCTTGCGGTTGAGCGCCAACAGCAACGCCAGGGCGTGCTCCGCGACGGCGTGCGGGGAGTACGCCGGCACCCGCGCCACCGTGAGCCCGAGCGCCTCGGCGGCGGCGACGTCCACGTGGTTGAAGCCCGCCGACCGCAACGCCACCAGGCGGACCCCGGCGTCCGCCAGCCGCGTCAGGACGTCGGCCCCCAGGTCGTCGTTCACGAACGCGCACACCGCGTCGTGCCCCTCCGCGAGGCTCGCGGTGGCGGGCACGAGGCGCGCCTCGTGGAACGTCAGGGCGTGCCGGCCGCCCTCCGCGGCGCGCGCGAGGAAACGTACGTCGTACGGCTTGGTGCTGAACACGGCGACCCGCATGCGCCCATGCTACGCGGGTCCGGCGGCGCGGGTCAGGACCGACGCGCCCCGACGGGCGCCACGGCCACGGTTCGAATCGCGATCGCGCACGCCTCGGGAGGCGCTCCCGTCGGCGCCAGGCCCCCGCTCAGGACCCGACCGCCACCCGCGCGTCGCTGTCCCACGTCCCCGCCGCCGCGACGATGCGGCCCGGGTCGACGTAGCGCTCGCGCAGCATCGCGGCGTACACCTCGGCCTCCGCCGCGCGATCCACCTCCGCGAGGCCGGTCAGGTCCCGCAACGCCGCCTGCAACGCGTCCAGGGTGCCCGACCCCTC
>JAVLCF010000122.1 GCA_031581195.1 Trueperaceae bacterium
CGCGAGTCCGCGAGCGACGCTGACGAGCGCGGAGGACGTGAAGTAGCCGGTGGCGCGGTCGTACTGCACGGCGCGCGAGAGGCTGGGGATGAAGAAGCCGCGCAACCGATCGGTTTCCGCGCCGTAGGTCAACGCGAAGTCGAACCCCGGATCTTGGAAGCCGGCGGGCGTCACGCCACGCTTCCTCCTTCACCGAAGTCGATCCCGCCCTGCTCGGACTCCCTCGGTTCGTGCGCCTCGGGAACGTCGATCCCTTCGAGGAACACGGCGAGTTCGTCGAGGGCGCCCGCCTCGGGAACCACCCACGCGCCCTGTTTCTTCGTTCGCGGGATCGCGTTGACGAGCCCCTGGACGGTCGCGAGGAAGCGCGCGTCCTTCGCGAGGCCGCGTCGTTCCAGCCAGTCGCGGGCCGTGGCGCCGCCATCCTGTCGCGTGACGTAGAGGGCCGTGTGGACGGCGTCGATCACGTGTTCGAACGCGTCCGCGTCGAGGTGTACGCCTGGAAGGGCAGCGTTGGCCTCGCCGCGCCTCCGGACGCGCTGGTGGGGTTCGAGGAGCGTCACGCTGCCGGACTTCTTCGTCAGGAGCTTGGCTTTGGTCAGGATGTCCACGTCGAGGCCACCGACGGCGAGCGCGAGGCGACGCGCTTCGTCGTAGGGGAACTCGCGGGCCTTGAAGGTCTCCCAGGCGAGGAGCGTGAAGTCGGTGTACGCGTCGAGGTTGGCGGCGCGCCCGATCAGGCGGGAGCGTTGGAGCGTGACGAGTTCTTCGCGGGCGGCGTCGAGCGCCTCCTCGGGTTTGAGGCGCCGGTTGTCGCCGGTATCGGGGTCGATCTCGCTGGAGTAGACGGGCCAGTGGCTGGAGATGACGGACAGGGCGGGTCCGTACGTGCTGAGGAGCAGGTCGACGCCGTCGATCCCGAACTCGGTGAAGCGCGCGAGTGCGTCGCGGGCCGCGTGCCGGACGTCGCTCTCGATGTCGTCGAAGAAGGTGACGTCATCGCCGCGTGCCTGGCGTTTGCGGCAGACGAGGAAGATGGTGGATTGCGCGGCGTTCTTCTTCGCTTGGTGGAGGCTGTTTTCCGATTCGGTGGGGACGGGCCAGGAGGTTTCGATCGTGAAGCCGGCGTCCATGAGCGAGGTGCCGAGGGTGTCCCAGGCTTCGGCCTTCTTGTGCGTGAACATGACGGTGAGGACGCCGTCGTCGTGGAGGACGCGGTGCGCCTCTTCGAAGATGGCGGTCATCTTCGCTTCGTAGTCGGCGGTCGCGAGCTCGTTCTTTCGACGTCCGGCGGATTTGAAGCGGGCGGGGTTGGCGACGGCTTCGTTCTTTTTGTCGGCGAGATCGTCCTCGAAGAACTCGGGCCAGATGAGGCCGAGAGTGCGTTTCTCCCAGACGTAGAAGTAGTCGCTCAACTCGGCGTACATGACGTTGTCGTAGTAGGGCGGATCCACGACGATCGCGTGTTGCGATCCGTCGGGAATCCCGTCGAGGTTGGCGGCGTTGCCTTGCCGAGTGTCGATCGGGCCTGGGACGGGGTGTTCGAGTTCGACAGCGTAACTGGAGCCCTCGTCCGATGGCGGGAGGAGCGCTGCAATCCCTTCGTAAGCGTCGAGGAGTTGGCTGAGGGTCCAGGGGTAGAGCTCGCGTGCGCCTTCGAACTCTCCGTGCGTCCACTTGAACGAGAAGTCATGCCGATCGAACGTATTGGCCATGGAGTTTCGCGTTGGATGCCATACGCTCATACGCGAGTTGTAGTTCAGCGCTTTCCCTTGCATCATCGTCAGCAGCGCAAGGATGGCGTTGGCGCGGTCGTCGTCGTCGACCTCGCTGCGGACTTCGGGAATCAACTTGCGGAACTCCTCGACGAACGTGCCGTGCACGAGGAGTTGCCTGGGTGAGAACATGTCGCGCCAGTACGACATTCCGTACTGGTGTGGGCGCGAGTCGTTGCCCTCAGGTACGGCCTCCCTCGGGATCACGTCCGAGGCGAGCCATTCCGGCAGCTTGTCCTCGAGGGTCGCCTCCGCCGCTGCGAGCGCATCGAGGTCCGTCCGGGTCGGAGCCCGGAACCCGCGCCTCTTCCCGGTCCGCGTCGCGACGGCGTAGAGGATGCTTCCCATGCGCCCCTCTTGCGCTTCCTTCTTGATGTAATCGCCATCGATGGCGAGACCGTCCCAAGGGCTGACGCCGGTGCCGTGGGCGACGGTTCCGTCGTCCGGATCGAAGTCGATGTCCTTGCCGGTGACGATCTCGAACTCCGGATCGTCGAGTGGTCGGCCGTTGCGTTCCGTGACGAGACGCACGGCGACGCCGCCCTTGTCCTTGCGGAGCCACCAATTGGGGGCAAGGGGCACGGGTTTCCCGGTTCGTGGACACGCAATGCTTCTTGCGAACAGGAAGGTCGCGGCAAGCTCACCTTCGTGAACGGTTGGGAAAAACCATTGCATGGCGGTCGTGATCCGCTCGGTGAGAATGGAGCCCCATCGCTCGAGATTCGCTCTGAGTTCAGGTCCGTGTTTGCTTGGGGTTGCCACCCCAGCCCTTAGGACAGCCGAGGCGACGGGGTTGAGATCGTTGGCAGTGGTCGAGATCCCGTATCGCGTTGCCTCGAATGGAATGGATCCCCCGCCGGCCGTTGGGTCGATCAGACTGGGCATGGCTCCCCAAGTCGACGTCAGTATGCGATGGAGTACGTCGAGGTCCGTCGTCTCTGGCGAGTTCTTGAACGCCTGTTTGTACGTGTAGGGATTCGCGATTCGCTCGCCGCGCTCGATGGCAGCCTTGGTCGCCTCGGACGCGGATACCGGATCTCCGAGGATTCCACAAAGCCGGTGGAACCAAGCATGGTACGCGTCGCGAGAGGCAAGCCGCTCCTCTTCGGGGTAGGACTCGGCAAGAGACTCGCTCCAGGCAGGCATGACGCTTCCGAGAACGGCCCCCGCGCTCGCCGCGAGCGGCCGTCGGGCCCACCAGACGTGCAACGTCTTGAGTTTCGGGAACTGCCCTGGAATGGGAGCAGACTCTCGGCGGCTCTCGATACCAAGCGCCTTTACGGGGAGCCAGTCTTCGATGAGGACGCGGGGTCGGGTGGTCATGGTCATTCCTCCGCCAGGAGGAGCCGTAGGGCTCGTTGGGCGCGGGGGCGGTCCTGGCCGACGCATTTTGCGTACCAGTAGTAGGCTTCCTCGGTCGCCATGGTGTCGACGGCGGTGAGCAGGGTGGTCTTGCGGCGGCCCTTTCGGACGGGTTCCGTGGCGAGCATGGCGAGGGCGAGGCGGACGCCTTCGTCCTCGTGGATGGGGATCGGTTTCTTCCGGCGCGGCGTGAGGACGGTTCGGGCGTGCCCGCTTTTCGTGAGGGCTCGCTGGAGGGCCCCCGTCAACTCGCTCGTCCGCCGTTTCGTGGCTTTGGCGACGACGTCCGTGGTGCGGTCTTGGGCACTCGTTTCAAGGAGGGCGACCGCGAAGCCTTCTCGTTCGGGGTGCACGGTGAGTTGGAACGAGCGAGTGCCGCGCTTGCCGTTGGCGAGTCCGTTGCGGTTCACGGGTGGGCCTTCACGGTCACGTGACCGGGTTGCTGCTTGAGAAGGATCTTGCGGAGGCGCTCGATGGGGTCGCCGTCGTGCGCGACGGGCTCGTCGAAGACGATCTCGAGCGTGAAGCGTCCATCGACTCCAGCGGCTTTGTCGGCGAGGGCGAAGAGGGCGTCTTCGACCTTCTCGAGGTCCGCCGAGGTACCGCTGACGTTCACCTCGCCGCTGCCTTGCAGGGGCGCGAAGTCGAAGTCGAGTTCGAGGTCGACGCGGCGCTCGAAGGTGGGCAGCATCGTGAGCGCTTGGTGGAGCTCCTGGATGGGTGTGATGCCGGTGTCGACGTCCGCGGTCGCGGTGATGGCGAGGGTCCGAATGCCGTCGGGCCATTGCGCGTCCTCGACCTGGTTGAGGACGGTCTGGAAGGCTTGCCCGATCGCGCCGTTCGCTTCGACGGGCCGTGGCCCGACGACGCGTGCCCCGAGATCCAGGCCGATCGCGTCGGCTTCGGCTTTGGTCAGCACCTGGAGGTCGTCCAGACCGGTGCGTTCGATCTCGCTGGGCGTGAGTGGCTTGGCGCCCGCTTGGGGATCGCCGTGGACGACGAACGCACGTGCGTTCTCTCCGCCTTGCGCAGCGTTCTTGAGGGCGCTCAGGACCTCGCCTTTCTTCGGTTCCCCACCGAGGCGGGCTTCGAGTTGGGTGCGCAGGTCGCTGCCGCTGATGCGGTTCGAGGTGGCGAGGACGTTGGTCACGTCGGCCACCCGGACGGGCTTCTGGAGCAGCCCCGCCTCCTGCGCCGCCTCGGGCGTGTAGAGGTACGTCGCGTCGCTGATCGTGACCTTCGGGGGTGGGTCGCTTGCGGTGCTGGCGGTCTTCGTGTCGGCGTCGTAGTAGACCCAGCTTTCGCTCTTCACGCCCTGTCGAATGGCGGCGGTCAGCAGGTTGCTGTTGAGGACCAGGGGCAGGCCGTGGTCGTGCCAAAAGCGTTCGAGCATGGCCTGCGTCGCGACGTGGCTCGCGTCCTTGGGCCACGCCTTGGCCTGCACGTACTGCACGCCCATGTCGGCGGTCTGGATCTTGTTGATTTGTTCGAGGTACGCGCGGATGACGCTGGTCTGTTTGGTCTTGACGTCCCCTTGCGACTGCGGGGAGAGCTCCTCGTGCTGGAGGTACCCGGTGGCCCTGTCGCTGCTGGGGACGTACAGGTGCTTGTAGCAGCGACCGAGGGCGACGCGGGCGTTGATCTTGCTTTGATCGGCCAGGTTGTGGAGTTTCTTGCGGATGGGTTCGTCGAACTGCTGCATGCGCGCGGCGTCGTCGACGACGGCGTGGGCGGCCATGTCCCAGGCCACGGCGTTGCGGTAGTTCGCGATCTGGGTCCTGTCGGCGACGAGGAACGCGACGGCGTTGCGGTTGACGCGCGTGGCGAGCGACGTGCCGGTCTTCCCGAGCATGTCGATCAGCAGGGCGGGGGGCGCGTCGCCGGACTCGACGGCGAGATCGTCGTGATGGAGGATCGCGAGGCGGAGCTTCTGGGGGGTGTCGGAGAGGCTCTCGGGGCCCGTGGGGAAGTGGATGACGTGGAGAGGGTTTTCGGTGGGGAAGGCCTCCTCGATGCGGTGGCGCATCTCGTTGGCGACGAGGGTGTTCGTGAGGTTGTGTTCCTCCGCGGCGACGATGGCGTTGGGGTTCGGTTCGGTCTTGAAGCGGTAGCGGAGGTTGTCGTAATCGAGGTACCAGGCGGTCTTGTCGAGGGCCGCGAGCGCCTCGATGGCAACGTCGGCGCGTTCCCCGGGGCGAAGGGTGCCGAGGATGACTTCGGGACGCCCGGCACCGGCGCTGGCTTGCAGTTCGAGGCTGTGCGTGAAGACGGCGCCGGCGGCTCGGCGTGCGATGGCGCCCTTGCCCGCGAGGTGGTTCTGGTCGATCGCGTGCGCGTGGGAGTTGGGTCCGAGGAAATCGCTCTTCGCGACCCCTTCGAACGCGTCGCGCCCGAGGTTGGTGGTGACGTGCGCGAGGACGGCGGGGTTCTCGTAGTGCAGGTCGCCGACGTTGATGATGGGGAGATCGACCTGATCGCTCCAAATGCCCGCGACGGCCTCGGCCAGGAGCTTGAGGGCGCCACGCGCACGCTGAAAGCCGGGGATGGTGCCGAGGCGTTGGTCGAGGACGCGAATCAGTTCGGGATGGAACGGGTAACTGGTGTGGACGCTGCGGGCGTACTCGACGGGCCGGTCGGCTCCACCTGCGAGGCTTTCGTTGTGGGCGGTGAGGGTCTCGTAGAGGGTCTGGTAGCGCTGGGCCGCCTCCTCGGCGGCGGCGCCGTCGATGCGCTCGAAGAGGCGGCGCTTGAGGATGTGCCCGATTTCGACGTCCTCGGCGGGTTTGACGACTGACCCGCCGCTCGTGAACCGGGAGACGACGCTGGTGGTTTCGTTGACGACTTTGTCGAGGGCGGCTTCGGCGTCGGCGTGCGCGTCCTGGGTCAGGGTGTCGAGCGCGTCGGTCTCGGATCCGAAGGCGTCCTTTGCGGTCGCGAGCGTGAGGATGACGACGACGTGCTCGTTGGAGGCGGCGACCTCGAGGAGGTTCTTCAGGAAGACGGGGAGGGCTTCGGCGAGCCTGCGGACGTCTTCGCTTCCCGAGGAGGCGAGAGCACGGAGGTACTGCGCGATCTCGTCGATGATGATCAGCGTCGGTTGGCCGTCGAACGCTCGCTCGAGCGCCTCCTTCCCGGGGGCGGTGCGCTGGCGGTCGCTCTCCTCGAGGATGGCGTACGCGTCGCGTCCGAGTTGCTGGCCGATCTCACCCCAGAGGGTGTAGGTGGTCTGGCCGTTGGTGGAGACGCCGTTGACGGGATCGAGGACGTCCCCGACGATCGCGGCGACACGGCACGCGTCGGGAAGGAGGCTCGCGTCGACGAACTCGTCGAGGTTGCCGGGGCGCGCCCCTCGGGCGAGGTGGTAGGCGGCGATGAGGCCGTGCGTCTTGCCGCCTCCGAAGCTCGTTTCGCTGCGGATGAGTCCGTGTTGGGCGTCGGGGACGTCGGC
>JAVLCF010000123.1 GCA_031581195.1 Trueperaceae bacterium
CCGGTCCACCAGGCGTCCCCGACGACGATCACCGGGACGCCGCGCACCTCGCGGTCGTAGGCGCGGGCGAACGCCTGCAGCAGCGCCCGATTCGCGTCGTCGTGCCACACCTCGAAGGCGTGGACGCGGAGGTGCGGGTGGTCGGCGCGGAGGTCCTCCAGGAAGGCGAGCGCGGTCGCGCAGTGGGGGCACCCCTCGCCGTGGAAGACGTAGACGTCGACGGGGGCGGAGGGGGCGGCCCGTGCGGAGGCGAAGGCGACGAGGAGCAGCAGCGGGATCGACCCGGCGGCGAGGCGGCGCGGCATGCGACGCATCGTGTCGAGCGTCGCGGGGCGACGCCAGGTGCGAACGTCCTGGCGTGCGTCCCTCGCGGCTCGTAGGGCCCCACGGGATCCGCGTTGCCCCTACCTTGTTTTTTAAGGTATCGTGGGGGTCCGGTCGCGTCGTCCTCACCCCAGGTCCGCGCCCGGGGCGCCCACGGGCGCCGACGCCCAAAAGCTCGGACGTACCGGTGGCTGTGGCGGCCCGGCGGTACGTCCGAACGGATCGTCAGACCACGAAAGGATCGCGACCTGCGATGCGGAAACGTACCACGCCCCCTCCCCCCACCGACGCGGCCTCCGGACCCGAACCGAGCCCGGCCCGGCCGCCGTCCCCGACGCCGCTGCTCCCGTCGGACCCGCACCCCGACGCGACCGCGGACCGCGTGATCGTGGCCAGCCTCGAACCGTTCGCGTTGTGGCGCGAACGGCGCCGGCGCGCCGCGCGCGGCGAGGGCGTCGTCCCGACCGTCACGAGCGACGACGGGCGCCGCGTGCGCGACGCGGACGCGGCCGCGAAACGCGCCGGCATCCGCCCCGGGAGCGCCCTCGCCGGCGCCCGCCAACGCCTCCCCGACCTGCACGTCGTCACGCCCGACGGGCCCGACCTCGCCGCCGCCTGGGACGCCGTCCTCGACGAGGCGCGCGACGTCTCCCCCTTCCTCGCCGCGGTCGCACCCGGCGTCCTGGCGCTGCGCGCCTCCCCGGCCGACGCCCACGCCTTCGCCGTCCGCCACGAGGCCCGCGTCGGCGTGGCGGACACGGTCCAGGAGGCGCGCCTCCTGGCGCTCCTGGCGCCCCCCGGCACGGTCCGCGCCGTGCCCCCCGACGAGGATCCCTGGACGACCCTCGACCGCGCCCCCGTCGCCGCCCTCCGCGCGCTCGGGCTCCCCGACGCCGACCGCGACCGCCTCGCCTGGCTCGGCGTCACGCGGGTCGGTGATCTGCGCGCCTGGAGCGCGCGCCAGCGCGCCGCCTTCCTCGGGCCCGCCGCCGCGGCGCTCGCCGCGACCCTCGACGGCCCGCGCGACGCGCACGTCCCCCTCCGCCCCCCACCGCTGCGGATCGCGGTGCGGCACGCCTTCGACGACCCCGCCCGCGAACCGGCCGAACTCGACCCCGTCCTCGCCGACCTCGCCGACCGGATCGCGGCGGCGCTCGGCGAACGCAGCGCCGACCGCCTCCGCGTCCGCGCCGAAGCGGCCGGCGTCGCCGCCGACGCCACCCGCCGCGCCAAACGCCCCCTGCGCGACGCCGACGCGATCCTCCGCCTCGCCCACCTGGCGCTCGCCGACGCCGGCCTCGTCCCGCTCGGGCTCGACGCGCTCACGCTCGAGGCGTCCGGGTTGGCGCGCCGCAGCCGCCCGGGGGCGTTGTGGCGCCACCGGGAACGCCGCGAGCGCGCCACGGCCCTCCTCGACGCCCGCTTCCCCGGGCACGCCCGCCGCTTCGCCGTGCACGACCCCGGCGCCCTGCGCGCGTCCCTGCGCTGGCGCCTGCTCAACGCCGCCAGCGGCGAACCGCTCCCCTGGCCGGGCGACGCCCCCGCGCCCGCCCCGACGCCGGCACCCGCGCCGGCACCTGCGGAGGCGGCGCCGGCGGAGGCGGAGACGCCTCCACCGAAGGCGCGCGTGGAGGCCTCCCGGTGACGGCCCTCCCCGACCGCGTCCCCCTGCCCGACGGGCGGGTCCTGACGGTCCGCCGCATCCACGACGTGTGGCGGGTCGGCAACCGCTGGTGGCGGGGCGACCCCCCCACCCTGCACCTCCTCGTCGACGCCGTCCCGCACGACGCACCGACCGGAGGCGGCGACGTCGAGGGGGCCGACGACGTCGACGCGCTCACCCTCGAGGTCCGCCGCGACGACGCGCCCGACGCCCCCTGGCGGCCCGAACGGACGTGGGACTGAGTGCCGTCCGCCCCCGCCCCCCGGCTCCGCGACCTGCTGCACGTCCACAGCTTCTTCAGCTTCGGGCGCGGCGCCTCCAGCCCCCGCCGCCTCGTCGAGCGCGCCGCCGAACGCGGCTACGAAAGCGTCGCGCTCACCGACCACGGCGGCGTGTACGGCGCGGTGGAGCTGCACCAGGCCGCCCGCGCGCACGGCGTCCGAGCGATCGTGGGGGCGACCGTGGCGGTGCGCGACGGCGACGACGTCCACCCCCTCCCCCTCCTCGCCGGGTCGCGGCGCGGCTACGCCACCCTCAACGACCTGTTGACCCTCGCGCACGAACGCGGCGGCGAGGTCACGCTCCCGATCCTCGAGGCGCACGCCACCGACCTGCACGCCCTCTCCGGCGGGCGGGCGGGGTTCCCCACCACCCTCCTCGTCCGCCGCCGCTTCGCCGACCTCGACCGCCTCCTGGAGCGCTTCGCCGCCCTGTTCCCCGACCGCTTCTGGGTGCAGCTCTATCACGGCGCCCACCCCGCCGACCTGCGCCGCGGGCGGTACCTGCGCCGGCTCGCGCAACGCGCCCGACTGCCCGCCGTCGCCGCCCCCGAGGTCCGCTACGCCACCCCCGACCTGTACCCGCTGTACGACGCGCTGACCTGCGCGCGGCTCGGCATCACGGTCGACGACCCGCACCCGGACCGCCCCCGCAACGACGCGGACGCCGTCCCCCCACCCGACCTGAGCGACCGGGTGCTGCCCGGCGACACGCCGGCGCTGCTGCTGCCCGACGTGCTCGCGAACACCCGCGCGCTAGCCGAGGCGTGCACCTGGCCGCTGCTCCCCGAACGCCTCGAGCCGCCCGACGCGTACGTCCCCGACGGCCTCACCCCCGACGGCTACCTCGCCGAACGCACCTACGGCGCGCTCGTCGAGCGCTACGACGGCGCGCGCCTGGCGACCGCCCGCGAACGCCTCGACCACGAACTCGCCACCGTCCGCGCGCTCGGCTTCGCCGGCTTCTTCCTCGCCGCCGCGGAGATCACCGACTACTGTCACGACCGCGGCATCGTCTGCAGCGGTCGCGGCTCCGCCGCCGCCAGCCTGCTCTGCCACCTGCTCGGCATCACGCAGGCCGACCCCCTCGAGCACGACCTGCTGTTCGAGCGGTTCCTGCACGGCGGCAAGGCGTCGCCCCCCGACATCGACGTCGACGTCGCCTCCGCCCGCCGCGACGAGCTGCTCGCGTGGGTCGAGCGGCGCTTCGGGGCGCGCACCGAGGCGATGGTCTGCAACCGCATCACCTACTTCCTGCCGAGCGCCGTGCAGGACCTCGGGCGGGCGCTCGGGCTGCCGCCCGCGACCCGCGACCGCCTCACGAAGGCGCTCGGGCGGCCCTACCGGCACCTCCGCCCCCACCAGGTGCACGAGGCGGACGAGGTGTTCGACGAGGTCCTCGGGGCGTCCCCCCTCCGCGAGCAGCTGACGGCGCTCCTGCGCCACATGGAAGCGAAGTTCGTGCGGCACGTCGCCCCCCACTCGGGTGGGGTGGTCCTCAGCCGCGCGCCGCTGGCGCACGCCAGCCCCCTCGAACGCTCGAGCGGCGGCATCAAACTCCTGCAGTTCGACAAGGACGACGTCGAAGCGCTCGGCCTCATCAAGCTCGACCTTCTGGGGCTCCGCATGCTCAGCGTCTTCGAACGCACCCGCGAGGAGGTCCACCGCCTCACCGGACGCTGGGTCGACGTCCGCGACCCCCCGCCCGACGACGCCGTCTGGGACCGCATCCAGGCGGGCGACACGATGGGCCTGTTCCAGATCGAGTCGCCCGGCCAGGTGCGCATGAGCGTCCAGCTGAAGCCGCGCACCCTCACCGACCTCGCGCACCAGGTGGCGCTCTTCCGGCCCGGCCCCATCCAGTCGCAGACCGTCCACCCGTACGTCGCGCGCCGCAACGGCCGCGAACCCGTCACCTACCTGCACCCCGCCCTCGAGCCGGTCCTCGCCAAGTCGTACGGCGTGATCCTCTTCCAGGAGGACCTCATGCGCATCGCCGTCGCCGTCGCCGGCATGTCCTGGACCGACGCGGAACGCTTCCGCAAGGTCGTCACGACCTTCGAGGACGAACACGAGGTCCGCGACGCGCACCGCGCGTTCGTCGACGGTGCGATGCGGCACGCGGGGTGCAGCGAAGCGGAGGCGCAGGCGATCTTCGACGCGATGGCGGCGTTCCGCGGGTACGGCTTCGCGGAGTCGCACGCCTGGGCGTTCGGGCTGCACGCCTACACCAGCGCGTGGCTGCGGCACCACCACCCGGGGCCGTACCTCGCGGCGGTCCTGAACGAACACCCCGGCATGTGGCCCCGCTCCACCCTGCGGCAGGAGGCGCGCCGCTGGGGGGTGGAGGTCGCGGCGCTCGACGTCAACCGGGCCGGCGCCGGGTGGCGCGTCGACCCGGGCGGCCCCGAGGGCACCCTCGTCCCGCCGCTGCAGACCGCGACCGGCGTATCCGACGCCGTCGCGCGCGACGTCGTGCTCGAGCGGGCGCGGGGCGGACCCTACGCCGACCTGCGCGACCTGTACCAGCGGGCCCGCGTGCCCGGCGACGCCCTCGAGGCGCTCGCCCGCGCCGGCGCGTTCGACGGCCTGCAGGGGCGCCGCGACGCGCTCTACCAGGCGCGCGCCCTGCACCACACGGCCCCCCCCGGCCAGGCGCCGCTGTTCGACCCGACGCCCCCCACCCCCCCGCTCGCCGCCCTCGAGGAGGCCGAACGCACCGTCTGGGACTACCGCCTGAAGGGCTTCTCCGAGGCGGGCGTCCACCCGCTCGACCTGATGCGCGGCGCGCTCCGGGATCTCGGCGTCACGCCCCTCGCCGCCGCCCGCGAGGGGGAGGTGCGGACCGGCGGGTGGATCGTCGCGCGGCAACGCCCCGGGACCGCCAAGGGGTTCGCCTTCTTCGTCGTGGAGGACGGGCCCGACCGCGCCCAGGTCGTCATCGCCCCCGACCTGTGGGACGCGCAGTGGCGGTTCCTGCGCGACGCGCAGGTGTTGATCATCGACGGCACCCTCCGCCGCGAGGGGCGCGCCTGGACGCTGCGCGCGCGCACCGTCGCCGGCCTGTCGGCCCCCGTCGAGGCGCGCGGGTACGCCTACGGCGGGTGAGGTCCGCCCCGCGGGGTCAGCGTTCGGGCACCATGCGGCACGACCCGAGCGTGTCGAACGGGCCGTTCTCGGCCAGCACCAGCTCCAGCCGGTCGCCGGCCGGCGCCTCCACCCGCGCGGCGTGCGTCCCCTCGTGCGTCACCCACGTGGGGCGCGGGACGCCGGACCCCTGCAGGTAGGCGTCGAACTGCCGGAGCGACGACTCGAGCGTCGTGCCCTCCACCGCGAAGCACACGCCGCGTTCCTGCAGGTCGACCAGGCAGGGGCGCTCGACGACCGCGTCGCGCGCCAGGTAGCCCTCGAGGAGCGCCTCGCACGGCGGGGACGCGAGCGCGCCGCCCGTGAGGGCGACGAGCGCGAAGGCGCCCCCGAGGCGCGCCCCGAGCGCGCGGGCACCCCGGCGCCACGCCGGTGTAGGGGGTCGGGGGCCGGTCGGTCGCATCGAACCCCGACGATACCGGGCCCGCGCCCCCGGTTCGTGAGAACCGGAGGCGTCGGAGACGGCCCTCCAGCGAGGCACGGTTCGCCACGAACGTGGTTTGGTATGCCGTATTTCGTCTTTGCGTACGTTACGGTTCGTACGTATGACGTCACCGGAACCCGGTTCGATGCGTCGCGACCCCCGGTCCCCGCTGGGGGCCGCGCACGCGACGGGGCCGTCGGTCCAGGTGCTCGGCCCGCCGCGGCTCGCCGGCGCGAACGGCGCCGCCCGCCTCGCGCAACGCAAGCACTGGGCGGTGCTCGGCTACCTCCTCGCGACGCCCGAGGGCGCCAGCCGCGCGCACCTCGCGAGCCTCCTGTGGCCCGACCAGGGTCCGGCGCACGCCCGCACGAACCTCCGCGTGACGCTCACGACCCTCCGCCGGGCGCTCGGGGAGGTCCTCGACGCCAACCGGACGCACGTCCGGCTCGACGCCACCGCCGTCGACGCCGACGTCACGCGGCTCCACGCCTGGCGCGGCGCCCACGCCCCCCGCGACGGCGAACCGGCCGGCATCGACCCCACCCGCGCCTTCCTGGAGGGCGTCGTCCTCGAGGATGCCCCGGAGTTCATGGATTGGCTCGCCGACGCGCAGGACCACGTGCGAAGCGTGGCGCACGACGCCTGGTCGCGCGCCGCCGCCGCGGCCGAAGCGGACGGGGACCTCGCCGACGCGATCCGCCTGACCGACGTCGCGAGCCGCGTCGCAC
>JAVLCF010000124.1:0-1549 GCA_031581195.1 Trueperaceae bacterium
CCGACGTCGGTCCACGTCAGGGGGCAGCCGTGGTCGTCGGGCGGACAGCCGTTGTTGAAGGCGAGGGCGTCACGGAACATCCCCTGGAACTCGTGAACGTTCGACACGTCCCAGGTCGAGACGTCGTCGTTGAACGCCACGGTGTCGCGGAACATGTCCATGGCGATCGTGAGGGTCGGAGGCAACCGATCGGGCACGACGAAGGCACGGTCTGCACCTTCGAACGCCCCGTAGGTTTTGTCGAGGCCAAGGTCGCCCCAGCGCTCGACGGCGTCCAACTGATCCACGCCGTCCCATGCGCCGCCGGTCCCGAACTGCTCGACGTCGCCGTGAATCTCCACGGTCCAGTCGCCGGCGCTCAGCGTGATGGCGTCGACGAAGTCGGTCTGCGTTCGCGTCTTACCGTCGTCGCGACGCCAGGTGGCCTCGGGGTCATTGGTGACGGGCAGGTTGACGTCGAAGTCGGTGGTGCTGGAGAACCGGAGGACCATCGGTTCCTTTTCGAACGTGACGTTGCGGGTGACGGTGCAGTCGCCGGGACAGGATGCGCTCACGGTGGCGACGTCGATGTCGTCGGAGGCGCGCAACGCGGCGCGAACCTCGCCGCGCGCGTCGCTGGTCGCCGTCCACGTCCCGTCGATCGGTTCGCCGGCCGGGGTGAGGAGGGTGCCGAGGGTGGTGGAGAGGCGTACGTCGACGCTGGAGACCGGCGTGCCGTCGGCGCCTGCGAGGGTGACGGCGACGTCGGTTGCGTCGCGGCCGTCGGAGTAGAGCGACGTCTCCGTCGTGGAGATCGCGAGCACCAGGTCGCGACTGCGGACGGGATCGCTGGGGACCGGTTCGAGACCGGCGAGCGTGTCGGTCTCCGCGACGAAGCGCACGTCGGGGGCGGCGCCCTCACTGGCGCCGGTGAACACGACGTCGGAGAGCGACACCCGCGTCTCACCCGCAGCGAGGAGGGCGGTGGGGGTCCCGTCCCGAGGGGCGGCAAAGCGGAGGGTGCCGTCCCCCTCGGCCTCGGCGCGGAGCGTGATCGTGAGCGCCTCGGGGGCAGGCGCTTCGTTGCCGGCCACATCGCGCAGAACGACGACGACGTCGAACGGCACGTTGCGGCGGAGCGCGGCGTCGACCCCTTCGACGTGGAGGCGGGCGGCGGGTCCGGCAGCGAGCGGAATGGGGCCGGCGTCGACGGGGGAGACGCCGGCGCTATCGAAGCGAAGGGTCGGGGTGGCGCCGGCCGGCCCGGAGAGGGTCAGCGCGTCGAAAGTAGCGACGCCGTCGACCGACGACACCGCCGCGGTGCCGACGAGCTCGACGTTCGCAGCCGGGGCGACCAGGCGAACACGGACGTCGGTGCGGGTGGGCACGACCCGACCCTCGGCGTCGCGTCGCTCGACGGTGGGGGCGACCGCCAGGTCGGCCCCGGCGACCGCGGCGTCGGGGACGGCGGTCACGACGAGCCGGTCGGGGGCGGTGGGTGCATCGACGGTCGCGTTGCGGCTGCACCCGACCAAAAGAACGAGCAGGGCGAGGGCAAGCAGGGGACGCG
>JAVLCF010000124.1:1649-6545 GCA_031581195.1 Trueperaceae bacterium
GACGTGCCGACCACCTCGAAGCCCACACCGGCGTAGACGTGGTTCGCGCCGGCGTCGGCCTCGTCGGCGAAGACGAACGGGCGGCGGCCCTGCTCGAGCAGGTGGCGCGTGACGGCGGCGACCGCCGCCTGCGCGTAGCCGCGCCCGCGGTGCTCGGGGGGGGTGTAGACCGCGCGGATGCGCACCCCGTGGGGCGTGGGGTGCCCGAGCCCGACCAGCGTCACCGGTCCGTCGTCGGTCCGCCAGATCCACAGGGTGCGCCCGTCGCCGGACAACCAGCGGGTGACGGCGGCCTCGGCGTGCTGCGGTTCGTGCGGGACCGCTTCGGTGTAGAAGGCGTGAATCCAGCCGGCCAGCAGGTCGTGGTCGGCGTCGGTGGCGCGGTCGGCGTGGCCGGGGACGTCGGCGGCGTGCGCGTCGCGCGCCTCGTAGACGTTGAGCCGCGCGACGGTTTCGACCTCCCCGCCGTTCGCCGCCGCCCAGGCGGCGGCGAACGCCTCGGCGGCCTCGGGGTCGCCGCGCACCCCCGCGACGCGCCCGAGCGCCTCCTGCGCCGCTTCGGGTTCGAACGTCGCGCCGCGCTCCGCGGCGAGGAGGCGTTCGACCAGCGGGTCGACCGCCGCGACGTCGCGGGCCTGCGAGAGCGTCAGGTCGTGGGGTGGGACGCGCATCGCTGCGAGCTGCGGGACGCCGTCGCGCTCGACGGTAGCGAGGAAGGCGTCGCGGTGCGCTCCCCCGGTGAGGGAGGCGAGGACGCCGAGTTGGATGCAGTTCGCCGCTTCGCGCTCGAGGAGCAGCGGCTCGACGATGCGCCGGTAGGCGGCGGCATCGGGGTAGTGCCGGACGGTGACGTCGTCCATTGCGAGGCAGGGTAGCACGCGCGATTCGGGCCCGAACATTAGCGCGCACGTGTATTGTTAACGGGTGACGACGCCCGCACCGCTCCACGTTCGCCTGACCGGTACGCCGACCCTCGCGCTCGACGGGGCGGAGGCGCCCGCCCTGCGCCACCGCAAGGGCTACGCCGTCCTGTTCCACCTCGCCGCCGCCGACGGCCCCGTCGACCGCGAGGCGCTCGTCGATCTCCTGTGGTCCGACAAGGACGGCCGCGCCGCGCGCAACAACCTCCGCGTCGTGCTGAGCGACCTCAAGAAGCACTACGGCGCCTACCTGGCCATCGACCGCCGGCAGGTGGGCTTCGCCCCCGGCGCGCCGGTCGCGACCGACCTGGCGGCGTTCCGCACCTGGGCGCGCGGCGTCGCGGCGGACGGCGAAGCGTCGGGCCCCCAGCTCCTGCACGGCCCCTTCCTCGACGGCTTCGACGACGCCGGCGCCGCGCCGTTCGCGACCTGGGTGCGGCGCGAGCGCGAAACGGTGCGCAGCGAGGCGTACGACGCCTTCGACCGCGCCGCCCGCGCCGCGGAGGGGGACGGACGCCTGGAGGACGCGCTCGCCCTCTGGCGCCGCGCCGCCGACGTCCGCCCCTGGGCGGAGGAGGCCTACCAGGCGACGATCCGGGTCGCGTCGCGCGCCGGCGACATCGACGCCGCGGAGGCGGCGTTCGAGGAGTGCCGTATCGCGCTCCGCGACCACTTGGGCATCGAACCCTCGAGCACCACCGTCGGCCTCGTGCACCGCGCGGTGGGCCCGAAGATCGCCGCGCCGCTCCAGAGCGAAACCGCCTGGGCGCGCCTCCCAATGATCGGCCGGGAACGTGACGTCGCCGACGTCGCCACCCTCGTCGCCGACCCAACCGTGCGCCTGGTCAGCGTCGTCGGCGCGCCGGGCGTCGGGACGTCGCGCGTCGCCTACGCCGCCACCCGCCGCGTGCAGGACCGCGCGCCGGGCGGCACCGCCCGCGTGCCCCTGCACGGCGTCCTCGACGTGCCCTTCGCGTGGAGTCGCGTCGCGGTCGCGCTCGGCCTTCCCGGGCAGGAGGACGAGCGCCGCGTCGACCACGAGCGCTTCGCGGCGCTGCAGACGCCGCACGGGGGTGGCGCCGTCCACGTGATCCTCGACGACGTGCACCCCGACCTCGACGTCGCCTCCTCCCTCGCCGCCTGGTTGCGGGCGCGCGGCGACGTCACCGTCGTCCACGTCGGTCGCGAACCGCTCGGCCTCGACGGGGAGCGCGTCCACGTCGTCGCGCCGCTACCGAGCCCCCGCACCGGCACCGAGATCTGGCCCGACGCGTGGGCGGAACAGCCGGCCGTCGCGCTCGGCCTCGCCGCCGCCCGGCGGCTGGGTGCGCACGGACCGACGACGCTCAGCGAACGCCGGCGGGTGACGTCGGCCCTCCGGACGCTCGGGGGGCACCCCGTCGCGACGATCCTGGCGATGGAGCGCGCCGCTCGCGACGGCGTCGCGGCGCTCGCGACGGAGGGCGCGTCGAGCGGCTCCCTGCTCGAAGGGGCCGACCGCCACCCCGAGGCGAGCGCCCTGTCCCCCTGGCACCGCTCGCTGCGCCGCCTCTACGGCCTCGACGTCGCGGCGCTGCCCGGCCCGGTGCGGCAGGTCGCCGTCGCGCTCGCCTCCACGGGCGCGCCGGCGACGGCGGAGGCGCTGGCGGAACGGACCGGCCTCGCCCCCGACCTGGTCGCGCGCGCCCTCGGGCGCCTCGACGCCCGCCGCTGGCTCGATCCGCCGCGCGGCGACGGGGCGTCGCGGCGCGACGCCGTCGCGCTCACCGTGCCTCTCCGAAGCCTGTTGGCGCACGCGCCGCTCGACGCGCCCGGCGCCCTCGACGACGCCGTCCCCCGCTCGGTGCACGCCGACGCGCGCGCCGACCGCACGCCGCCCCCCACGCACCCCGCGACGCGCACCCCGCCGGCCGGGGCGGAGCTGCGGCGCTCGCTCGGGGGGACCCGGTGACGCTCGCACGACACGACGGCCCCCAGGGGGGGCGCGCCGGGCGGGTCGCGCGCAACGACGCGCGCATCGAGCGCGCCGCGATCGAGGTCCTCGCGGCCGAGGGGTGGGCCGGGACGTCGTTCAACGCCGTCGCCCGCCGCGCCGGCCTCTCGAAGCGCCCCCTCCGCGACCGGTACGCCCACCGCGGTGAGCTCGTCGCCCGCGTCTGGACCGTCCACCTCGGCCCCGCCCTTCTCGACCACCTCGAGGCGGTCCTCGACGCCGCCCCGACGGTCGGGCCGGACGCCCGGCCGGCGCACCCGTGCGAGGCCGGCCGCGCCCTCGCCGACGCCCTCACCGCCCTCGCGCCGCGGCGCAGGCCGAACGACCCCGCGGCCACGGAGACGCTCGATGCGGCGCTCGAGGCGCTCCTCGTCGCGCCGTTCGACGACGACGTCCGCCGCGCCGTCGACGCCGACCTCGGGGCGTCGATGCGCGCCTGGACCCGTCCGCAGCTGCCGGTCGGCACCTGCCCGCAGGCCGCCGCCGCCGCGGCGACCGGGCGCGCCTACCTCCTCGCGACCGCGCTCGGGCTCGCGCTGTTCGCCCGCACGCACCCCGACCCCCCCGTCGACCTGCGCAGCGAAGCGGCGGGCCTCGCCCGCGCCCTCGCGGCCGCGGTCCCGCCGACCGACTGGACGTCGACGGCCGTGGCGGACGTCGTTCCGCCGGACGCCGCCTGGCTGCGTTGGCCGCCGCTCGACACCGGCGACGACGATCTCGACGAGCTGCTGTACGCCACCCTCGACCTGGTGAGCGAGGCGGGCTTCGACGGGGCCTCGACCGACGCGATTTGCCGCCGCGCCCACGTCTCCGAGGGGTTCCTGTTCGGGCGCTACGACACGAAACTGGACCTGTTCGTCGACGCCACCCGCCGCCTGCAGAGCAAGGTGCTGGCCGACGTCGAGGTGCGGCTGCGGCGCTACCGGGAGCAGTACGGCGACGCGACGGGGCGCGCCATCACGCTCCGCGACGCCACCCGGCCGGGGGGGACGCGCGCCCGCGCGCTGGCGCTCGAGCTGCACCGCGTGGCGTGGCACGAGCCCGCCCTGCGCGAGGTGCTGCACGCCGAACGCGAAGCGATGTTCGTGTCGAGTCGTGACGCGTTCGGGGACGTCGGCGACGTCGCCGCCCGCGCCAGCTTCCACGCCGGCACCGCCCTGGGCACCGGCGTCGTCCTCCTCGCCTCGTTCGTCCCCAGCGTCCATGCGCTTCCGTGGAACGTCGTGACCGACCCGCACGTGGGGCAGGGCCCCGGGCAGGCGTGAGCGCGGCGCCGCCCGGCGGCGCCGCGCGTCCGGCCGACGCACCGATCGGGCGTGGCGTGCTGCACTGGGGGCATGCGCATCCTGCAGAAGGCCATCGGGTTCGTGCTGCGCCCCGCCGCGGAACGTAGGGCGCGGCACCGCAGCTTCCAGGACCTCGCCGAGGACCTCCAGAACGCCTACCCGCCGATCGCGGACCACCTCGCCGGCAAGCCCGACACCGCCGCCAACCGCGAAGCGATCGCGCACTGCGTCGGCATCGAGCGCTGGGGCCAATCGCGGCTCCGGGTGGCGTTGGGCGAGGCCCTGACGATGGACGCCTACCACCCCTACCGGCCCGACGTCGGCGACGGCGTCGAGGCGCTCGCCGCCGCGATGGCGGCGACCCGCGAGGAGACCGTCGCGCTGGCGCGCACCCTTCACGACCAGGGGGTGTCCCCGAGCGAGACGGTGCCGCACAACGACCTCGGCGACCTGAGCCTGGCCGGGTGGCTGGTCTACCTCCAGCAGCACGCGTCGCGGGAGCTGCCGCTCCGCGTGCGCGGCTGACGCGAGCACGCCGCTCCGGACGCCCCAGCGAATCGGGACGCCCCAACGAAGGCGCCGCCCCCTCGTCGCGTGGGGGCGGCGCGGGGGCGGCGAGGGGGCGGTGGGTTGGCGGCGTTCGGAGCTCCGGAAGCGAGCGGCTCGACGTCGGACGCCCGTTCGTCGGGCCTTCCGG
>JAVLCF010000125.1 GCA_031581195.1 Trueperaceae bacterium
CCCTACCCCGAGGCGGTGGCGCGCGCCGCCGGCCGCCTCCAGACGCACGCCCCCAGCCGCTGGCACCCCCTCGCGGCGCTCGCCGGCGAGTGGAACCCCGCGTCGGTCCCCGCGACCGCGGCCAGCGTCCCGGTCGGCGCGACCGTCGACCTGACCGACGCCGGTGGGCCGGGCGACCCGGGCGGACCCGCCTGGGCGGACCCGCTGGCGGTCCGCGCCGACCAGGAACGCGGCGGCCTTCTCGCGAGCGGCATCGATGCGTTCCTCGACGTCGCCGAAGCTCGCCACCGCTTCGCGCACGCCGTCGCCGGCCGCGCCACCCGTCCCGCCGGGGACGCGCAGGCGTCGCCCGGCGACCGCGTCGACGCGGTCGTCCTGAACCCGTGGGTCGGGCCGTTCGTGCTCCTCGCGGGGTTGGCCCTCACCTTCCACCTGACGTTCGCCCTCTCCGACCCCTGGGTCGGTTTCCTCGGCGAGGTGCAGGGCGTCCTCGCGGCATGGGCGGAGGCGCTGCCGTTGCCGGCGCTGGTGGGGTCGTTCCTGTCCGGCGCGGTGATCGAGGGGGTCGGCACCGTCGTCGCCTTCGTGCCGGTGCTGTTCACCCTCTACGCGATCCTCGGCTTCCTCGAGAACGCCGGCCTGCTGGCGCGCGTCGCCTACCTCGCCGACGGCCTCATGCGCAGCCTCGGCCTGCCCGGCCGCGCGGTCCTCCCGATGGTGTTGTCGCTCGGCTGCACGGTGCCGGCGGTGCAGTCGACGAAGATGCTCGAGCAGCCCCGCGACCGCCTCCGCGTCGCGCTGGCGATCCCGTCGATCCCCTGCGGGGCGCGGCTCCCGGTGTTCGTGCTGCTGGCCGCGGCGTTCGTGCCGCAGTACGCCGGGCTGGTGTTGACCGGCCTGTACGTGTTCGGCTTCCTCGCGGCGTTGTTCACGGCGCTCGTGTTCCGCGGGGCGCTCAAGGGCGAGACCGCGACCGGCGTCATGGAACTCCCCGACTACCGCCTCCCGCCGTTCGGGTTGGTGCTGCGCATCGCCTGGGTCCGCACGAAGGCGTTCCTCGCCGGCGCGGGCGGCCCGATCCTCGTCGTCGTCGCGATCGTCTGGGCGCTCCTGACCCTCACCCTCCCCGGCGGCACGAGCGTCTTCGAGGCGGTGTCGCGCAGCCTCACGCCGCTCTTCGCCCCGATCGGGCTGGGCGACTGGCGGGTCGTCGGGGCGTTGATCCCCGGCCTGGTCGCCAAGGAGGTCATGATCGGCAGCATGGCGCTCACCTTCACCGGGGCCGACGCCGCCGGGTCGGTCTCGTTCATCGCCGGCCTGCAGCACATGGGCCTCAGCCTCGTCGAGGCGGTCCGCAACACGATCGCCGGCCTGTGGGGATCGGTCCTCGCGACGGACGCGCCCGACGCGGCGCTCGGTTCGCGCCTCGCCGGCGCGATGTCGCTCGGCTCCGCCCTGTCGCTGATGGTGTTCAGCCTGTTGTACGTCCCCTGCGTCGCGACCGTCGCCGCTATCCGCAAGGCGTTCGGGACCCGCTACGCGGTCCTGTCGGTCGCGTGGCAGATGGCGATCGCGTACGTCGCGGCGCTCCTCGTGTTCCTCGTCTTCGCCTGAGCCGCGGCGCCTCCTCGCCGCGTCCCCCCGCGCCGCGCCTCCGGGCGCGGCGCGCGCCTTCGGCGCGCGTCAGCCGGCCAACCCGAGCCGCTCCGCGACGTCCTCGTAGTCGGGCGCGTCGGCGTAGATCGCCTCCAATTCGGCGCGGGCGCGGGCCTTGCGCCCGAGCGCCTCGTAGCACGACGCCCGCTCGTAGCGCGCCGCCCGCAGGAGCGCCTCGGGGCGGTCCTTCTTGCGACGGTACGCGGCGGTCAGCGCGTCCCGCGCGGCGGTCGGGAGCCCTAGGCGCCGCAACGCCCGCCCCTGCGCCAGCAGCACCGCGGCGTGCAGCGCGCTCTCGTTCTCGGTGCCCAGGGTGGCCCGGTGAATCGCGTGGAGGTCGTCGGGGTCCGGCGCCTCGCCCGCCGCCTCCGCCGCCTCGACCTGCGCGAGGACGACGTCGCTCCAGGCGGCCAGCACCAGCGGATCGTTCGGTGCGTCCGCGCGGAGGCGCTCCAGGTGGGCGCGGGCCACGTCCAGCCGCCCGCGCTCCTGCTCGACCTCGGCCAACGCGATGCGCGTGGCGGCGGGGTGCGGATGGAGGTGGGCGGAGGCGACCTCGGACAACGGCAGGTGCACGACGAGATCGACCCCCTCCTCGCCGCTCGCGACGCCCAACCGGTCGCCGTGCGCCGCGGCCCGCTCCAGGAGATGCACGGCGGCGTCCGCGTCGCCCCCCTTCGCCGTCAACAGCCCCGCCAGCCAGGCGGCGTCCACCGCCGCGTCGTCGACGCCCCGGCCGCCCGCCTGCGGCGCGTCGAGCGCGTCCGCGGCGCGGCGCAGCTCCCGGAGGCCCTCGTCCTCGTCCCCGCCGTGCAGGGCCCGGAGGCCGCGCACGAAGGCGCGTCGCGCCGACGACGCGGTGAGGCGCTCGAGGAGCCCCAGCTCGGGTGGGGCGCCCCGGCCGCCCGAGGCCGGGGGTGCATCGCCGCCGTCGCCGGCCTCGCCGCCGCGCCTCCCCCCGCGGCGTCCGCCGCCGGCCTGCACCGTGTAGAACAGGCCGGTCCCGGGAAGCCCGACCGTGCCCCGCGCCCCGCCCGGCCCGACGGTCGCGGCCGCCCCCCGCGGCCCCACCGACAACGACGCGCCCGAGCGGCTCAGGTTGACGCGGAGGCCGGGCGCCACCTGCAGCCTTCGCCAAAAGCGGAATCCCATGCCGACACGCCTACCACGCGTCCGACGTCGCGCGCGAGGGCGGGGTAGCCTTCGCCCCATGCCGCTCGTCGCCAGCGCCCTCGCTCCGCTCGTCCTGTTGATCGGGGTCGGCGTGGCGCTCGCCCGGGGGCGGTTCCTCCCCGACGGGTTCTGGCCGGGCCTGGACCGCCTGAACTACTGGGTGTTCTTCCCGGCGTTGATCCTCGAGAGCCTCGCGACGTCCGAGGTGGGGCTCGGCGGGAGTGGGCGGGTGGCGGTCGCCCTGTGGGGCGGGTTGGCCCTCGTCGCCCTCGCGACGCTCACGCTGCGCCGCGTCGTCGCCGCGGACGGGCCGGCGTTCAGTTCGGTCTTCCAGGGCGCCGTACGCTTCAACAGCTACGTCGCGTTCCTCGTCGTGCCGGTCCTCTACCCCGGCAGCGACGGCGCCGTCGCGCTGTTCGTCGCCCTGACCGTCCCGGTCGTCAACGTCCTCGCGGTCCTGGTCCTGGCGCGCTTCGCGGGCGCTGCGGCCCTCGACGGGCGCACGCTGCTGCGCTCGATCGCCTCCAACCCGCTGATCGCCGCGTCGCTGCTGGGGCTCGTCGCGAACGTCGCGGGCACGCCGCTCGGGCCGCTCGCGCGGGCGCTGGAGCTGTTGGGGCAGGCCGCCCTCGCCGCGGGCCTGCTGTCGGTCGGCGCCAGCCTCCGCTTCCGCGAAGCGGGGCGGCGGACGCGACCGATCCTGGCGTCCATGGCGCTCAAGTTCGTGGCGCTGCCGCTCGCGACGTTCGCGCTCGGGGTCGCCCTCGCGCTGCCGGCCGCCTGGTTGGGGCCGCTGGTGTTGTTCCAGGCGATGCCGACCGCGTCCGCCTCGTACGTCCTGGCCCGCGCCATGGGGGGCGACGAACGCCTGATGGCGTCGATCCTCGCGATCCACACCGTCGCCGCGATCGGGACGCTGCCGCTGGCCTACGCCGCGCTCCAAGCGGCGCTTCGGGCGGCGTCCGGGGGGTGAAGCGACGCCCCGCAGGGGGGTAGGCTGGCGCATGGACACGATGCACGCACGCGCTCAGGCCCTGACCGAGAAGACCGTCGCGACCCGCCGCGACCTCCACATGCACCCCGAGACCGCCTTCCAGGAGGTCCGCACGGCGGGCGTCGTCGACGCCCGCCTGCGCGAACTCGGCCTGACCCCCCGGACCGGCGTCGGGGGGACCGGCGTCGTCGCGGTGTGGGACGCCGGTCGGCCCGGCCCGACGGTGTTGGCCCGCGCCGACATGGACGCCCTGCCGGTGCCCGACGCGAAGGACGTGCCGTACGCCTCGACGACCCCCGGACAGGCGCACGCGTGCGGGCACGACGGCCATACGGCGGTCCTGCTGTCGGTCGCGGAGACCGTCGTCGGGATGGGCGACGCCCTCGCGGGCCGCGTGGTGTTCGTCTTCCAGCCCGCCGAGGAGGTCATGCCGGGCGGGGCGGAGGCGATGCTGCAGGACGGCGCCCTCGAGGGCCTCGCGATCGACCACGTGACCGGCCTGCACCTCTCCAGCCAGTACCCGACCGGCACGGTCGCGCTGCGGGCCGGACCGGCGATGGCGGCGACCGATACGTACGACCTGATCCTCCGGGGGCGCGGCGGGCACGCCGCCCGCCCGCAGGAGACGATCGATCCGATCGTGGCCGGCGCGGAGCTCGTCACGACCCTCCAGACGCTCGTCTCGCGCGAGCTCGACCCGATCGACCGGGCGGTGATCAGCGTGACCCGCTTCGAGGCGGGCAGCGCCTACAACGTCATTCCGCAGGAGGCGCACCTCGCCGGGACGCTCCGCACCTTCGAGGCGGACACCCGCGAACGGCTCCGCGAGCGCATCCACGAGGTCGCGGCGTCGGTCGCCGCGACGCACCGCGCGGAGGCCGACGTGCGGTGGACGTCGGGGTTCCCGGCGGTCGTCAACGACCCGACCGAGGCCGACCGGCTCCGCGCCGTCGCGGAGCGCGTCGTCGGCCCCGAACGGGTGGTCGAGATGGCGCCCATCATGGGCGGCGACGACATGGCGTACTGGCTCCAGCAGGCGCCCGGCTGTTACGCGTTCGTCGGCGCGTCGGGCGGCGACGCGACCGCCTGGCCGCACCACCACCCGAACTTCGACGTCGACGAGGCGGCGCTGCCGATCGCCGTCGAGCTGCTCGCCTCGAGCATCGTCGACGCGCTCGGCGGACCGACCGACTGACGCGCGGGCCCCTCGGGGCCTACCCCTCGGGCGCCACCGCCCAGCCGTACGCCTCCGGCCAGGGCGCGGCCACGCCGAGCGCCTCCGCGGCGTGGTGCACCCAGAAGGCGTCGTGGAGCATGCCCTTGCCGACCAGCACCAGGTCGGCGCGGCCCTCCGCGACGACGGAGGCGGCGACGGCGGGGTCGTGCAGACCGCCGACCGCGGCGCTCGCGACGTCCGCCCCGCGGCGGATCGCCTCCGCCCACGGCACCTGCCCGCCCGGGCCGACGTCGGGGCGGGCGCCCGGCCGCACCCCGCCGCCCGACGCGTCGATCACGTCCGCTCCGAGCGGCGCGAGGTCCGCGGCGAGCCGGACGCTGTCCTCCACCGTCCAGCCGCCCTCGGCGCCGTCGACGGCGGACAGCCGGACGAACAGCGGCTTCCCGGCGGGCCAGACCGCCCGGACCGCGGTGACGACCTCCTTGACGAGCCGCGTCCGCCCGGCCCAGTCGCCCCCCCACGCGTCGGTCCGGGGGTTCCCGAGGGGCGAGAGGAAGGCGTGGAGGAGGTAGCCGTGCGCGGCGTGCACCTCGACGACGTCCACGCCGATCGCGTCGGCGCGGGCGGCGGCGTCCGCGAACGCCTGCACGACCTGGGCCAGGTCGTCCCCGTCCGCGGCGCGGGGGGCGGGGTCGCCGTCGCGGAACGGGACGTCGCTCGGCCCGAGCGGCGTCCAGCCGCCCTCGTCGGCGGGCACGACGCCGCGCCGCGGCGCGCCGTACGGCCGGTAGGTCGACGCCTTGCGGCCGGCGTGCGCGAGTTGGATCCCCATCGCCGCACCGCCGGCGTGGACCGCGTCGACGACGGGGCGGAGGGCGGCGGCGTGCGCGTCGCTCCAGAGCCCCAAATCCTCGGGGCTGATGCGGCCGTCGGCGGTCACGGCCGTCGCTTCGCTGAACACCAGGCCGGCGCCGCCGAGCGCGCGCGCGCCGAGGTGCGCGACGTGGAACGGGGTCGCGAGGCCGTCGCGCGCGTCGCAGGCGTACATGCACATCGGCGACACGCCGATGCGGTTGCGGAGGGTCAGGTCGCGCAGGGGGAGCGGTTCGAACAGGGTCGGCATGCGGGGAGGGTACCGCGGCGCCCCGCCGGGCCCCCCACCGGCGCGTCGCGCCGAGGCGCTACGCCGCCGGTGTGCGGCCCGCGCGCAGGGCGCTCCAGCGGGCGGTGGCGACCATCGCGGCGACGAGGCCGATCTCTCCGGCGTTGGCGAGCGGCGCGGCGTACGCCCCGAACGCCGGTCCGGCGGCGGCCACGAGGAACATCGCGGCGGCCGCCAGCGCCAGCCACGGCCAGCCCCGCGCCCGCCAGAGCCAGGCGCCGACCGCGAGGACCGTCGCCACCATCGCGATGGCGACGGCGGGGCCGGGCCCGACGCGGTGCACCGCGTCGGTGGGGGCGCACAGGTACGCCTCGCTGCGCGTGGCGGTGTAGCGCACGGCGTCCCCGATGCAACCGATCACCAGCTC
>JAVLCF010000126.1 GCA_031581195.1 Trueperaceae bacterium
CTCACGGCGTTCGCCGTCGTGCTCGGCGTCGCCGCCGCGCAGACCTCCCCGGCCGACGCGATGGCCGCCGCCGACGCCCGCCAAGCGGTCGTCGGCGCCGAACGCACGCTGCGCGACGCCCGCGCCGACCTCAGCCGGACCGACGCCGACCCGCTCGCCCTCCGCCTCGACGTCCTGCAGGCGAATCAGGCGGTCGCCCTCGCCGAGGCGGAGCTCCGCGTCGCGCGGTACGGGGCCTACCAGGAGATCGGGGCGGCCTACATGGACGCCCTCGAAGCCACCGCGCAACGCGCCCTCGCCGACACCGCCGCCGACCTCGCGGCGCGCTCCGCCGAGATCGCCGCCATCCGCGCCGAGCGGGGCGCCGCCACCGACCTCGACGTGCGCGACGCGGAGAACGACCTCGCCAGCGCCCGCGGCGACCTCGCCGCCGCCCGCGACGGCGAAGCGCTCGCCCGCACGAACCTCGCCAGCCTCCTCGGCGTGCCCCCGGCCGACCTGGGGACGCTCGCACCGGTCCCCGACGCCTGGGTCGCGACGCCCACCCCCGACGCCGACGCCCTCGTCGGCCGCCTCGACGAGACCCCGACGGTGCTCCGCGCGGCGCAGGGGCTCGAGGTGGCGCGCACCGCCCGCGACCTGCTCGACCCCGCCTACGCCGCGGCGCAGGACCTCGAGGACGCCGACTCGCGCATCGGTGAGGCCGAGGACGGCCTCGCCGAAGCGCGCCGCGGGCTCGCCATCCTGGTGCGCAGCCTCGTCGACCGCGTCGCGTCCGCCCGCGACCGCCTCGCCGTCGCGCGCGACGCCCTCGTCAACGCCCGCGACCGCGACGCGGTCGACCGCTCGCGCCGCGACGCCGGCCTCATCTCCGACGTCGCCTACGACCGCACCCGCCTTGCCACGCAACAAGCCGACCTCGCCGCCCTCCAGGCGGAGCACGCCGTCGTCCGCGCGGCCCTGACGCTACAGGCCGACACCGGCCTCGCCCTGGAAGGCCTCGATGCATTCTGACCCCTCGGCCGAACGCCGCCGCACCCCCCGCGCCGCCCCCCTCGCCCTCCTCCTGGCCCTCGGCCTCGGCCTCGCCGGCTGCGACCTGCCCGGCGGCGACGCGAGCGACGACGCCCCCGCGACCGCCGCCCCCGTCGAGCGCGAGGCGCCCCCCGCCCGCCTCGTGCGGACCGTGACGCCCGAGCGCGGCACCCTCGAGGCGACGCGCTCCGCGTCGGCCCGGATCCGCGCCGTGCGCGACGCCACCGTCGCGGCGGGCGCCTCCGCGCGCGTCGAAGCGGTCCTGGCGCGCCCGGGCGACACGGTCGCCGCCGACGACGTCGTGCTCCGCCTCGACGACGACGCGTCGGAACTCCAGGCGCGCAGCGCGCGCTTGGCGGTCGAGCGCGCCGAGATCGACCTCGAGCGCGCCCGCCGCAGCGCCGAAGAATCGACCCAACAGGCGCGCGCGCAGTTGCGGGCGGCGGAATCCAACGTCGCGTCGCTGCGCCGCCAGACCGCCGAGGTCCGCGAGCTCGTCGCGGCCGGCGGCGCGTCGCGCAGCGACCTCGAGTCGCTGCAGGCGAACCTCGACAACGCCGAAGCGACGCTGCTGCAGGCGCAGGACGCCCTCGCGCGCGCCGAGCGCTCGGGCAGCGAAGACCTGGCGCTGCTCGAGATCGCGCTGGAGAGCGCCCGCGTCCAAGCCGAACAGGCGGAGGACGCCCTCGACGAGACCGAGGTCCGCGCGCCGTTCGCCGGGGAGGTCGTCGAAACGTACCTCGAGGTCGGCGAGTTCGCCGCGTCGGGGCAGGCCGCCTTCCGCCTGCAGAGCCTCGACGAACGCGAAGCGGTGTTCGACGTCCCCCCCGAGGACGCCACCCGCCTGCTGCAGCAGGGCACGCTCACCTTCCGCTACGACGGGCGCGACGTGCGCGGCACCCTCACCTCGTCGGTGCGACCGCAACAGCAGCAACGCCTCGTGCAGCTCGTCGCGCGCCTCGACCCCGACGAAGCGGGGACCCTCCCGACCGGTGCGCTGGCCGACCTCCGCTACGACGTCGAGCTCGGGGAGGGCCTCCTCGTGCCCGCCGGCGCGATCGCCAGCGAGTCGGGCCGCACCTGGCTGTACGTCGCCGACGACGGCCTCGCGACCCGCGTCCCGGTCGACGTCCTCGCCGAATCCGGCGCGGAGGCGGTCGTGGCGGGCGTCGACGCCGACGCGTACGTCATCTACCCGCGCCCCCTCGACGTCCGCATCGGGACGCCCGTCCGCCGCGAGGCCCCATGAGCGGCCTGATCCGCTTCTTCGTCCGACGCTACGTCTTCTCGATCTCGATCTTCGTCGCGATCGTGTTCTTCGGCCTCTCGGCCGGAACGCGCCTCGGCATCGACCTCCTCCCGGAGTTCGAGGTGCCGATCGTCGCGGTGAACACCAGCTACCAGGGGGCCGGCTCGCAGGAGGCGGCGGAGCAGGTCAGCGAACCGATCGAGGACGCCATCGCCACGGTGCCGGGCGTGACCGACGTCAGCAGCTTCAGCGGCGAGGGCTTCAGTTTCGTCATCGCCCAGTTCCAGGAGTCGGTCGACGTCGACCAGGCCGCCATCGACGTCAAGCAACGCGTCGACGGGATCGTCGAGGCGTTGCCCGACGGCGCCGACGACCCGGTCGTGCAGAAGTTCGATCCCGGCGACCAACCGATCCTCTCCGTCGCCCTCGCCGGGGAGGGCCGGTCGCTGCTGGACCTCGAAACGATCGCGGAGGAGACCCTCGAGCCGCGCCTCCAACAGGTGGAGGGCGTCGCGGACGTCGCCATCGTCGGCCCGCTCGAGCGGCAGGTGCAGGTCCTCGTCGACCCCGCCAAACTGCGGACGTTCGGGCTCTCGGTCCAGCAGGTCGCCAGCGCCATCCAGGCGGGCTCCGCGACGCTGCCGGCGGGCGACCTCACGGTCGGTGGGGAACGCATCCTGTTGACGGTCCGCGACCGCCCGAACGACGCCGGCGACGTCGCCGACGCCGTCGTCGACCCCGTCCGCGGGCTGGTCGTCCGCGACGTCGCTCGGGTCCTCGACGGGATCGAGGACCCCACCGCCTTCACGCGCCTCGACGGCCGGCCCGTCGTCCTGCTCGAGGTCCGCAAGGTCTCCGACGCGAACGCGGTCTCGACCGCCGGCGCGCTGAAGGACCGCCTGGACGAGGTCGGGCTCCCCGACGGCGTCACCGCGACGGTCGTGAACGACACGTCGGTCTTCGTCGCGACGTCGGTGTTCGACACCCTGCGCGAGACCGGCCTCGCGATCCTCGCCGTCGGGCTGGTCGTGCTGCTGTTCGTCGGGCGGCTCGGCTCGACGTTCAGCGTGGTGTTGGCGATCCCCATCACCCTCGCCGGCGCGGTCATCATCTTCGGCCTGCTCGGCTTCACGTTCAACACCGTCACGCTGCTCGCCGTCACGGTCGCCGTCGGCCTGGTGGTCGACGACTCGATCGTCATCGCGGAGAACGTCGCGCGCTGGCGGAAGAACGGCGCGGGCCCCCTCGAAGCGGTCTTCCAGGGCGCCGGCGAGGTCGCGACCGCCGTGTTGAGCGCCACGCTGTCGCTGCTGGCGGTGTTCCTCCCCATCGCCTTCCTGCCGGGGCTGATCGGGCAGTTCTTCAGCCAGTTCGGCCTCAGCCTCGCCGCGACGATCTTCGTCAGTTACCTCGAGGCGTTGTTCTTCCTCACCGTCCGCCTCGCCTACATGCCCGACCCGCTGCCGCCCGCTTGGCGCGACGTCGGCGCGTCGATCGCGCACCTCGGGCGCGACGTCCGCTGGACGGCCCGCCGCTACGTCCGGCCCGGGTTCTGGGTCCTCGCGCTCCTGCTCGTCGCGGCCGGTGCCCTCGACGGCGTCCGCGGCGGCGCGGCGACCGCCGCGCTCGGCCTGGAGGCGGGCGTCGCCTCGATCGCCGCCGGGGCGGGGCTCGGCCTCGCCGCCGCGGCGCTCGCGCCGTGGGGCCTGCTGGCGCTCGGGTGGCCGCTGCGGACGCTGGCCACGACGTTCGGGGCGACGCTGCGCACGATGCACGTCGGCACCGACGGCGCCGTGGGCTGGCTGCGCGAGCGCTACGCCGCGGTCCTGCGCGGCCTGCTGCGCCCCGCCCGCGCGAACGCGGTACTGCTCCTCTCCGTCGCGCTGGTGGCGAGCCTCGCGTGGGTCGTGCCCCGCCTGCAGTTCAACTTCGTCTCCCCCGTCGACGCGGGCGCCGTCTCGATCCAGATCGAGATGCCGCCCGGCACCCCGCTCGAACGCACCGACGTCGTCTCCGCCGCCGTCGAGCGCCGCGTCGCGGGCGACCCGCGCGTCGACGTCGTCCTCGCCTCGGTCGGCGCGGGCGGCCTGCTGGGGACCGACGACGCCGGGTTGGCGGCCCTCACGCTGGAGCTGACCGACCTCGGCGACCGCGACGCGTCGTCGTTCGAGGTCGCCGACGCCCTGCGTCCCGAGGTGGAGGGCCTCCTCGCCGACGTCGCCCCCGAAGCGACCGTCACGGTCCGCAGCGACGACGGGGGCGCGGTGCCGGTCGAGACCGGCTTGGCGCTGACGCTGTACGGCAACGACCTCGATCAGCTCCGCGCCCGCGACGAAGCGGCGCGCGAGGTGATGCGCGAGAACGACAACCTGCGCAACGTCGCGAGTTCGCTCGAGGGGTCGGTCACCGAGCGGGTGTTCGCCCTCGACCGCACGGCGCTGGCCGGCACCGGCCTCACCGCGGCGGAGATCGGTCAGACCCTGCGCGCCTACAACGTCGGAACGCGCGCCGGTTCGCTCGACGCCGGCGGGGAGGACGTCGCCATCCAGGTGAAGGCCGACCCGCGCTTCGTCGCCGACGAACAGACGCTGCTGAGCCTCCCGATCTTCGCGCCGGCGCTCGACACGTGGCTGCCGCTCGGGGAGTTGGGGCGGTTCGTGGTGCAGGCCGGCCCGGTCGCGATCGACCGCGCCGAACAGGCGTACATCACGAACCTATCCGCCGACCTCGTCGAGGGCGCGCCCGGGGTGTTCCAGGTCCGCGCGCAAATCGAGGCGGCGTTCGCGGAGGCCGGCATCACCGACGACGACGTCCGCGTCGGGACCGGCGTCGGGCCGGACCTGTTGGGCGACCTGGTGATCTACGGGCCGATCGCCTTCCTGCTCGCGATCGTCCTCAACTACCTGGTGATCGCCAGCCAGTTCAACAGCTTCAAGTACCCGCTGTACCTGCTGTCGACCGTCCCGCTGGCGCTCGTCGGGGCGTTCTGGCTGTTCCTGTTGACCGGCAGCGCCCTCGACGTCATCAGCGTCCTCGGGGTGGTGATCCTGATCGGCCTGGTGACGAAGAACGCCATCCTGCTCCTCGACGTCGTCATGACCGGTCTCGAGGAGGACGAGACGCTCGAGGCGGCGCTCGTGCGCGCCGGACGGCTCCGCCTGCGGCCGATCCTGATGACGGCGCTCACGGTCGTGATGATCTCGATCCCGCTCCTCGCGGGGCTCGGCGAGGGCTCGGAGTTCCGCCAGCCGCTCGGCCTCGTGATCGTCGGCGGGGTGGTGTCCTCGACGTTCCTGACGTTGTTCGTGGTGCCCGCGGCGTTCTACCGCTTCGAGCGCCACCGCTTCCCGACCGAGGCGGCCCCCACCCGCCGCACGCGCGACCGTCGGGCGCCCGGCGCGCCCCTCCCGGAGGCCGGCGGCAGCGACTGACGGCGTGCTAGCATCGCCGGCGTTCACCCGCCCGGGACCGTCCCCGCGCGCCTCCGGCGCGCCCACGGGGGCGGTCCCGACGTCGGAGACCCGCCCGCCGCCACCCGGCGGCGGAGCCCACCGCCTGGAGGCTCCATGGACGTCCTCGTCTTCCTCGTGCCCCTCGCCGCCGCCGTCGCGCTCGGTGCGGCCTTCACCCTCGCGCGTTCGGTGCTGTCCGCGCCCAGCGGGAACCCCCGCATGAACGAGATCGCCGACGCCGTGAAGCAGGGCGCCGGCGCGTACATGAACCGGCAGTACCGCACCATCCTCGTCGTCGCGATCCTCATCGTTGCGGTCTTCGCCCTCGTCGCCTGGACGCGGGGCGACCCGCACGAGGCGACGAACTGGTGGTGGACCACCGTCGGCTTCGGCTTCGGGGCGGCGTTCAGCGCCATCGCCGGGTACGTCGGCATGGGCGTCGCGGTGCGCGCCAACGTCCGCGTCGCGCAGGCGGCCCGCGACGGGCTGCCCGGCGCCCTGACGATCGCCTTCGGGGGCGGCGCCGTGTCCGGCCTCGCCGTCGCCGGCCTGGCGCTGCTCGGCGTGTCCGGCTTCTACGTCCTGTTCGACCTGGTTCTGGGGCTCGACAACCCGGTCGAGCCGCTCGTCGGCTTCGCGTTCGGCGCGTCGTTGATCAGCCTCTTCGCGCGGGTCGGGGGCGGGATCTACACCAAGGCGGCGGACGTCGGCGCGGACCTGGTCGGCAAGGTCGAGGCGGGCATCCCCGAGGACGACCCCCGCAACCCGGCGGTCATCGCC
>JAVLCF010000127.1 GCA_031581195.1 Trueperaceae bacterium
GGTCGAGGAGGCAGTCGTCGTCCGACAACAGCAGGACCGCGTGGCGCGCGTCGGCCGCGGCCGCGTCGCGCGCCGGGCCGGGCCCCCGACCGTCGGTCCGGACGAAGGCGACGGACAGGTCGCTCGGGAGCGCCGCGCGAAGGTCCGCCTCGAGGCGCGTCGCGAGGTCGTCCGGGACGCCGTCGAAGGCGACGCGCCACTCGAACCGGTCGCGGGGCAGCGTCTGCAGCGCCAGGCTCGTCGCCTTCGCGCGCAGCACCTCGGGCCGCCCCACCGTCGCGGTGACGACGGTGACGCCCGGCGTAGCCGGGGGCTCTCCCGAATTCACCGCGTCCGCGCGGCGTCCAGGAACGCCTGCAGCATCCGGCGGCCCTCGTCGGTCAGGATGCTCTCCGGGTGGAACTGCACGCCCCACACCGGGTCGGTGGCGTGCCGGACCGCCATGATCGTGGCGGTCCCCTCGTCGTCCGCCCACGCGGTCGGCCGCAGTTCGCTGGGGAGGTCCTCGATCACGAGGCTGTGGTAGCGCGTGACGTCGACGTCCTCCCCGAGGCCCGCGAAGACGGTGCCGCCGTCGTGCCGCACGCGGCTGGTCTTGCCGTGCATGATGACGGGCGCCGGCACGACCTTCGCGCCGTACGCGACCCCGATCGCCTGGTGCCCGAGGCACACCCCGAGGGTGGGGACGTCGGCGCCGTAGCGGCGCACGACGTCGACGCTGAGGCCGGCGTCGTCGGGCGTGCCCGGGCCCGGCGACACGACGATCGCGTCGAACGCTTCCCGCGCGACGTCCTCGAGATCGAAGGCGTCGTTGCGCCATACGGTGACGTCGGCCCCGAGCTCGCCGAGCATCTGCACGAGGTTGTACGTGAAGGAATCGTAGTTGTCGACGATCAACACGCGCACGGCCCCCGCCCCGCCGCCCGGTGGGACGTCCACCGATCCGGGGGGCGCCGTCGGGCCGGCGTCGTGCCCGCTCACGCCAGCCCCTCCGTCGCCATCTCCACCGCCCGGCGGAGCGCCGCGAGTTTGTTGACGCTCTCCTGGTACTCCGCGGTCGGGTCGCTGTCCGCCACGACCCCGCCGCCCGCCTGCAGGTGCACGCGGCCGCCCTCGATCACCATCGTCCGCAACGTGAGCGCCATGTCCATCGCTCCGTCGACCGCGAGGTACCCGAACGCGCCGGCGTACGGGCCGCGACGCGTCGGTTCGAGCTCGTCGATGATCTCCATCGCGCGGATCTTCGGGGCGCCCGACGCGGTCCCCATCGGGAGGGTCGACGCCAACGCGTCGAGCGGCGTGCGGCCCTCGGCGAGGATCCCCTCGACGGTGGACACGAGGTGCATGACGTGACTGTAGTACTCGACGCGCATGAGGTCCGCCACCCGCACCGACCCGGGGGCGCACACCCGCCCGAGGTCGTTACGTCCGAGGTCGACCAGCATCACGTGCTCCGCGCGTTCCTTCGCGTCCGCCGCGAGGCCCTCGGCGAGGGCGGCGTCCTCGTCGGCGGTCGCGCCCCGCGGGCGGGTCCCGGCGATCGGGAGGGTCGACACCGACCGGCCGTCGCTCCGCACGAGGCTTTCGGGGCTGGACGCGACGAGCGTGACGGGCCCGAGATCGAGGTACCCGAGGTAGGGGCTGGGGTTGATCGCCCGCAACGCCCGGTAGGCGGCGAACGGGTGCACCCCGAGCTCCGCGGTGTAGCGCTGGCTGGGCACGACCTGGAAGGCGTCCCCCGCGCGGATGTACGTCACCGCCCGACGGACGGCGTCCTCGTACGCGGCCTGCGTCATGTTCGCTTCGAACGTCGTTCGGCGGCCCGCCCGGTCGCCGGGCACGCCCGGCAGCGGCGCGCGGAGGCGCGCGCGGGCGTGCGCGATGCGTTCCCGCGCCCGCGCTTCGTCCGCGGCGTCGCCCGCCTCGGCCGGCGCGACGAGGAACATCCGGCGGCGCAGGTGATCGAAGATCACCAGCACCTCCGGCGCGACGAACAGCAGGTCGGGCACCCCCAGCTCGTCGGGGTTGGCGTCGGGCAGCCGCTCGTAGCGGCGGACGAGGTCGTACGCGGCGTACCCGACGGCCCCCGCCCAGAACGACGGGAGGTCCGCACCGGCGACCGGCTCCACGTCGCGCACGACGTGGTCCCACAGGATGCGGAGGGGGTCGTCGCCCTCCACGGGGCGCGTCCCCTGCGCATCCCCGACCGTGGTGACGCCGTCCTTGGAGGTGACGCGGAGGCGTTCGCCGACCCCGATGAAGCTGTAGCGGGCGAGGCGGCCCTGCTCGGCGGACTCGAGCAGGAAACTGGGGGCGGAGGCGAGCTTGAGGTACGCCGTCAGGGGCGTCTCGAGGTCGGCGAGGACCTCCTGGTGGATGGGCGTGAGCGGGCGGGTGGGCATGGCGGCCTCCAGGGACCGAGCGCCGCGCGGGCGCGCTTCAGCGAAGGGGGGCGGGGCGGACGCCGCGACGCCATCGCTCCACCCGCCGGGCGCGCCCGCCCGACCTCACGCCGCGGAGCCTTCCGCGGACGCCTCGCCGCCGGCGTCGTCGCCGCCGTCGTCCTCGGCCCCGAGGAACATGCCGATGGCGTGGAAGCCGGCGTCGACGTGGACGGTCTCCCCCGTCACGCCGCCCGCGAGGTCGGTCAGGAGCGCGAAGCCCATCCGACCGACCTCCTCGCCGGTGATGTTGCGCTTCAGCATCGACAGCTTCCCGGCCTCGCCGTACATGTCCCCGAACCCCGCGATGCTGCGCGCGGCGACGGTCCGCAGCGGTCCGGCGCTGAGCGCGTTGACGCGGATGCCGCGCGGCCCGAGGTCGTACGCCAGGAAGCGCGTCGAGGCCTCGAGCGCCGCCTTCGCGACCCCCATCATGTTGTAGTGCGGCACCACGCGTTCCGCCGCCAGGTAGGACAGCGTCACGATCGATCCGCCCTCGTCCGGCATGAGCGGCGCGGCGCGGTTCGCGACCGCGACGAGGCTGTAGGCGGAGACGTCCATCGCGGTGCGCCAGTCCTCGCGCGACGTCTGCGAGAACGGGTTCGCGAACGTCTCGGTGGGGGCGTACGCGACGGCGTGCACCACGAAGTCGAGACGCCCGAACTCGGCGCGGATCCGTTCGAACAGCGCATCGAGGTCGGCGTCGTCGGTGACGTCGCACGTCGCCAACAGGGGCGCGTCGAGGTCGCTCGTGAGCTTCTCGAGGGTGGGGCGGAGGCGTTCGCCCTGGTAGCTGAACGCCAGCCGGGCGCCGGCGTCGGCCAGCGGACGCGCGATCTGCCAGGCGATCGAACGCTGGTTCGTCACGCCCATCACGAGGCCGGTCTTGCCGGTCAGGTCGACGGTGAACATGGTGGGTCCTCCCCGCGGCGCCGCAGTCCCCGGCGCGCCGTGCGATGCGGGACTCTACCGCACGGGCGCGCCCTCACGCCTCCTGCGCGGCGCGGCGCAGCGCCTCCGGGTCGTCCCCCATCACCCCGTCGACGCCGCTGCGCAGGAGGCGGACGACGTCGTTCGCGTCGTTCACCGTCCAGACGTGCACCGGCAGACCGCGGGCGTGCGCCCGCGCGACGAGGCCGGGCGTCGCGCTACGCGCCTCGGGATGCACCGCGTCGACGTGCAGCAGGCGCGCCCACGGCACCCCGCGCAGCATCATGGGCACCTCGGGCGCCGTCAGGAACGCCGTGCGCACCTCCGGCGCGAGGAGCCGGACGCGGGCGAGGGCGAACGGGTCGAAGCTCGAGATCAGGACGCGGTCGTCCACGCCGCTCGCGCGGACCGCCTGCACCAGGTCGCGCTCCAGCGCCCACGACCGGAGGACGCCGCGCAGCGTCCGCGGGTCCGACTTGACCTCGAGGTTCAGGACCGACCCGCGCGCGTCGCGCGCGGCCCGCAGGAGCGTCTCGAGCGTCACCAGGTCGGGCCGCGCGGTGCGCAGCGCCGCGAACCGCCACTTGCGGATCGGGCGGCCGTCGAGCTCCAGGTCGTGGAACAACACGAGGTGCCCGTCGGCGGTGCGCTGCACGTCGGTCTCGAGGCCGTCGAGGTGGGCGAAGGCGAGGTCGAACGCCGCCATCGTGTTCTCCGGCGCCGGGCCGCGGGCGCCGCGGTGCCCGAACGTCCAGGGGCGGGGGCGGTGGACGCCGGGCAGCGGCCGGGGGCGCCACCCGGGACCGAACCACCAGGCGACCAGAACGACCGTCGTCAGAAGCATCGCGGCGAACGACATGGCCTCAGGATACCGCGCCCCGGACCACCGTCCGGCGCGTGCGTCGCTGCTACGCTGCGACGGAAAGGACGCCGCGTGCCCGACCCCGCCTCCAACCCACCCCCGTCGCCCGACGCCGCACCCCGCCCGCTGGCGACGGTCGGCGCCCTGGTCCTCGACCCGCAGGGCCGCGGGCTGTTCGTCCGGACCGCGAAGTGGCGGGACACGTGGGGGGTGCCCGGCGGGAAGATCGAGCCGGGCGAAGCGATCCTGGACGCGGTCCTCCGCGAACTGTTCGAGGAGACCGCCCTCGTCGTGCGCGACGTGCGGTGGGCGCCGACCCTCGAGGCGGTCCGTAGCCCCGCCTTCTTCACCGACGCGCACTTCGTCCTCCTCAACATGACCGCCCGGACCGACGACCCGTCCCCCCTCGCCCTGAACGACGAGGCGCAGGAGGCCGGCTGGTGGCCACCCCGCGACGCGCTGCTGCACCTGGACCTCAACGCCCCCACCCGGGCGCTGGTCCGGCACGTCCTCGCGCACGGCGCCGGGGGGCCGTCCGTCACGCGGCCCGACGGGACCGCCGCACCGTGAGCGATCCCGCCATCCCCCCCGAGCGCCCCGCGGCGCTCGTGACGGGGTCGGCGCGTGGCATCGGCCGCGCCGCCGCGCTCCGCCTCGCGGCGGACGGCCTGGACGTCGCCGTGCACTACCGCGCGAGCGCCGCCGCGGCGGAGGCCGTCGCGTCGGAGGTCCGCACGCTCGGCGTGCGGGCGGCGACGCTGCAGGCGGACGTCACGGTGCAGGACGAGGCGGAACGCCTCGTCGACGACGCCGTCGCGGCGTTCGGCCGCCTGGACGTGGTCGTCAACAACGTCGGGGATTACGCCAAGGGGTCGCTCGCGGAGCTCGACGCCGGCACCTGGCACGCGATGATCGATTCGAACCTGCACGCGACCTTCTACGTCTGCCAGCGGGCGGTCCCGCACCTGCGGACGCACGGGCGGGGCCGCATCGTGAACGTCGGCTACGCCGGCAGCGACACCCTCGTCGCGAAACCGGCGGTCGCGCCGTACCAGATCGCGAAGACCGGCGCGTTGCTGTACGCCCGCGGCCTCGCGCGCGAGGAGGCGCCGCACGGCACGACCGTGAACGTCGTCGCGCCGGGCGTGATCGAGAACAGCGTCTCGCGCCCCACCGGACAGATCCCGATGGAGCGGCTCGGCGAACTCCGCGAGGTCGCCGCCGCCATCGCCTTCCTCGCCAGCGAGGAGGCCGGCTACGTCACCGGCGCGTTCGTGCCGGTCGCCGGCGGCTGGAACCTGTGAACGACGGCGCGGACCTCGCGCCGTTCGCCGTCCCCCCGACGCCCGACCCGGCCGGCTTCCTCCGCACCGACCCCGTCCCGCGCGACCGGCGTGCGGCGGCGCGCGTCAACCGCCTGCCCCTCGTCGCGCACCTCTACGAACCGCTCTGGCGGGGCCGCAGCGCGGCGCTGTTGACGCGGGGGCACTACCGCACCCGGCAGGAGCGCGCGACGTTGAGCCGCTGGCTGCTGCCGGCCTGCGATCCCGCCGGCCCGGGCGGCGGCCGAATCCTCGACGTCGGGTGCGGCGCCGGCTTCTACCTCGCCGCCCTCCACGCCGCCGCCCGCGACGACGCCCGCACGGACGCCCCGGCGCCGGTCCTGCACGGGATCGACGTCAGCGAGGCGTTCCTGCGGCGCGCCGCCGCACGTCTGGCGCGCGAGGGGGTGCCCGCCACCCTCGCGCTCGCGGACGCCGAACGCCTCCCCTACCGCGACGCGTCGTTCGACGGCGTCGCGTTCGGCGGTACGCCGAACGAGGTGCGCGACCGCCCCACCGCCCTCGCCGAGCTCGCGCGCGTCCTGCGGCCGGGTGGGCGGGCGTTCCTGATGGCGTCGGTGCGCGGCGCCGGCCCGACCCGCGCCCTCGCGCCCCTCCTTCGGGTGGGCGGGGTCGACCTGCCGACCGCCGACACGCTCGCCGACGAGGTGGAGGCGGCCGGCTTGACGCCGGTCCGCCTCGAGCACCGGCCGCCGCTGCTCGTGGCGACGCTGCGCCGGCCGGACGCCGCACCCGACGGTGCGCCGCCCGGCGGCGCCACCGGGTAGACTCCGGCCGATGAGCGAGCCGACGTTCGGAACCGACGGCGTGCGCGGCGTGGCCGGGCGCGCCCCCATGCGAGCGGAGGACGCCTTCGCGCTCGGCGTGGCGGCGACGGAGGCGCGTCGCGCGGCGCTCGGGACCGCACCGCGCTGGGTGCTGG
>JAVLCF010000128.1 GCA_031581195.1 Trueperaceae bacterium
CCTGGCGGAGGTCCGGGATGGGGGGGACGCGGACGCCGACCCCGGCGCGGTGGCGGCGGAGGCCGAAGCCGAGGCGGCGCTCGAGGCGGCGGAGGCGGCGCTCGCCGAGGTCCGCCGCCGCCTCGAGGCGGCCCAGGGGCGCCTGGCGGACGCCGCGGCGGAGGCGCGCGCGCGGGCGCGGGACGCCGAGCGCCAGCGCGCGGCGTTCGCCGCGCGGCGCGGCTACGCCGAGGGCCCGCGGCAGGCGCTGACGAGCGGCCTCGAGGGCGTGCTGGGGTCGGTCGCGGACCTGCTGCGCGTCGAGGCGGGCTACGAGGAGGCGATCGCGTTGGCGCTCGCGCGCCGCGCGGAGTTCGTCGTCGTCGAGAACGAGGCGGTCGCGCGGGAGGTGCTCGCGTACGTCCGCGAGGTGGGCGGGTGGGTGACGCTCCTGCCCCTCGACCTGGTGCGGGGACGTCCGGCGCCGGTCGACGGGGCGGTGCTCGCCGCCGACGGCGTCCTCGGGCGCGCCACCGACGTCGTGACGGTCGAGCCGCGCTTCCAGGTCGTCGCCGACGACCTGCTGAGCGGCACCGTCCTCGTGGAGACCACGGAGCAGGCCACCGCCCTGGCGCGGCGGGCGGCGTCCCGCCCGCGGCTGGTGACGCTGGAGGGCGCGGTCCTCGACCCGGGGGGCGCCCTTTCGGGTGGGAAGCGGCAGGGCCGCAGTCCGGTGGTGGGTGCCGCCGCGGAGGTCGAGACCGCGGAGGCGGACGCCGACGCCACCGCCGCCGCGGAGGCGGAGGCGCGGAGGGAGGTGGAGGCCGCGCAGGCGGCGTTCGAGACGGCGGCGGGGCGGGCGATGCGGGCGCGCGACGCCGCCCGCGAGGCGCGCCGGCGAGCGGCGGCGTGGCGCGAGGAGGCGGCCGCGCAGGCGCGCCTACGCGAGGACGTCGAGCGGTCGCTCGCCGCGCATCTCGCCGCCGAGGCGGACCTTCCGGCCGCGCCGGCGCCGACCGAGGACGCGCCCGACCTGGACGCCGTCCGGAGCGAGGACGAGGCGGCCCGGGCGGCGCTGCGGGACGCGCGAGCGGCGGAGACGCCGGCGTTCGAGGCGAGCGCGCGGGCGACGGAGGTGCGCTCGCGGGCGGAGGAGCGCGCGCGGGCGTACGCCGCGGCGCGGGCGCGGTACGACGAGGACGTGGCGCGCGCCGAGACGCTCGCGCGGGACGTCGCGCGGCTCGGGGAGGCGATCGAGGCGGGTTGGGCGTCGGTGCGCGACGCGGAGGCCCGCGCGGCGGCGGCGCGCGAGGCGATGCCGGACGTCCTGCCCGCCGCGGAGGCCGCGCGCGAAGCGGCGCGGGAGGCGCTTCGCGAGGCGGAGGCCGCCGCGGAGGCGGCGCAGCGGGCGCGGGGCGAGACGAGCGAGGCGTTGGAGGCAGCGCGGGTGCAGCGCGCCCGGCGCGAGCAGGCGCTCGAGGCGGCGGAGGCGGAGGTCGACGGGTTCCCGGAGGGCCTCGAGGCGCTCGAACTCAACGATCGCGCCGCCCGCTCGCGGTTGCGCGACGCGGAGGCGGAGCTCGAGGCGATCGGGGCGGTGAACCACCTTGCGGCGCAGAACCTGGAGGGGCTGGAGGGGGAGCAGGCGGCGCGGCGCGCGGACGTGGACGAGGCGCGCGAGGCGGTGGAGGCGTTGACGTCGACCCTCGATCGCCTCGATCGGGAGACCACCGCGCGGCTGAACGACGCGATTCGGGGGGTCCGGGCGCGGTTCGAGGCGCACGTCGCGGAGTTGTTCGGGCCGGAGGGGGAGGGGGCGGTTCAGGCGGAGCTCGAGGGGGGACGTCCGACGGGGCTCCGGATCCGCTTGCAGCCGCCCGGGAAGCAGACGCAGGCGCTGGGGCTGCTGTCGGTCGGGGAGCGGACGATGGGGGCGCTCGCCTTCCTGTTTTCGCTGATGGGGGAGGAACGGGGGACGTCGGGCCTCCCGATCGCGGTGCTGGACGAGGTCGATGCGCCGTTGGACGAGGCGAACATCCGTCGCTACCGGGCGTTCCTGGAGCGGCTCGCGGCGCAGGGCACGCAGTTCGTGTTGATCACGCACCAGAAGGCGACGTTCGAGGTGGCGGAGACGTTGTGGGGGGTCACGACGGAGCGGGGGGTGAGCCGGGTGTTCTCGATCCGCAAGGGGGAGGACGAACCGCGTACGCATCCGGCGCCGACCGACGGGCCGGGGTCCGGCGCCGCCCCCACGTGAGGTCGGCGCGGGCGGCGCCTCAGGCGTCCTCGTCGCCGCCGGTGTCCGTCGCGTCGGGGGGCGAGGCGTCGGGGGTCGTCGCGTAGTCGCCGGCGACGGCGTCGACGATGGCGCGCCGTTCGGCGCGACTGCGTTTGCTGTAGCGGCGGGTGGTCTGCAGGTTCGCGTGGCGCAGGAGGTCGGCGGCGGCGTCGATGCCGAAACTCCGGGTGACCTCGGTGCCGGCGGTGTGGCGGAGGCCGTGCACTTCGCGTCCCTCGTAGCGGACCTCCGCGCGGGCGCACAGCGCCTTCAGGCGCGCGCGGGCGCGGGCCGGTCCGAACCCCAGGACGCGCGCGTCGGCGTCGGCGTGCGCGGGTCGGATGGCGTCGAGGGCGTCCAGGACCGCGTCGGCGGCGGGGACGTCGCGGATGCGGCCGCCTTTGCCGTGGACGCGGCGGAGGAGGCCCTCCTTCGCGTCGACCTGCCCCCAGGTGAGGCCGGTGGCTTCGGCGTTGCGGAGGCCGGCGCTGGCGCACAGGTGGACGAACGCGCGGTCGACGGGGTCGGCGGCGGCGAGGAGGCGCGCGACCTCGCCGGCGCGGTAGGCCTCGCGCTTGTCCTCGGGGGCGGTCGGGTCGACGGGGGCGGTGAGGTCCCGGAAGGGGTCGGCGTCGGTCGCGCCGACGTGGCGGAGGGCGCGGTAGAGCGCCTTGCCGGCGGCGAGCTTGACCGCGACGGTGCTCGCCGCCCGCGGTTTGCGTTCGGTCCGCCCGTGGCGGGTGACCTCGACGAGGTCGGTCTCGAGGCGGATCAACCAGACCGCGCCGGCGTCGGCGCTGGGCGCCAGGAGGTTCTCGTCGCGCCATGCCTCGACGAGGTCGCGCACGCCGCGCGCGTACGCCTGGCGGGTGTGGTCGCTCATGGCGGCGCGCTTGCGGCCGCGGGTGACGAGGACGTACTGCGTGAGCTCCCAGAGGGCGACGGCGTCGCGCTCGTTCGCCGCGCGGACGGCCTGCACGCGGCGGGTCTTGGGGCTCATGGAGGCCCAGCGGACGGCGGCGTCGACGGTGGTCTCGTCGGCGACGGCGAGGTCGCTGCCGGCGGCGAGCGCGAGGTCGGCGTCGGCGGCGGCCTGCACGAGGTCGTCGATGCCGGCGCGGAACAGCGCGTGGGCGCGCACGCGGCTGACGCCGAGCTCGCGGCCGAGGGCGGCGAGCGATTCCGGGGCGCCGTCGGCGCCGAGGGCGCGCGCGAGGACCGATGCGCGCTTCGCGTCCACGCGGCCGCCGAACGCCCGGAGGAGCGTGAAGGCCGCGGCGAGGGCGGCGGGGTCGCGGAGGACCTCGCGGGCGCTGCGGGCGCTGCGGTCGGGCCGCAGCAGCTTCAGGGCGAGTTCGCGGGCCGGGGCGGCGTCCGTCGGAGCGACCATGCCAGATGTTAACCCCCAACCCACAAGAGACATTATGCGATTGTTAACACCTGATCGGGTGGCGTCGGCCGGCCGGTCGGCGGCGGCGCGGACCCTCAGGTCCACCGCAGCGTCACCACCCGGTCGCCCGCCTCGAGCGGCCCCCCGAACGGCACGACCGCCTCGCCCCGCCGCACCACCAGCGGCAACGCCTCGCCGTCCGCGATCGCGCGGCCCGCCGCCCGCACCGCGTCCTCGTCGCCCCCCACCTCGATCTCGTCGGTCTCCGTCGCGCCCCGCGCGAGCGCGGCGTCCCACGCCGCGACGTCGACCGCCCGCGCGAACGCCACGTGCCCGCCCAACCCCTCGAGAACGGTGAACAGGCCGCCGTCCCCCTCGCTCGGCAGCAACGCCGTCAGGTTGGGCACCAACCAGCGCTCCCGCGCCCGCTGGACCGCCAGCACGTTCACCTCGGGGTTGGCGGTGAGCGCCACCACCCGCCCCGCCTCCTCGACGCCGGCGCGCTGCAGCGTCGCCGCATCGAGGGCGTCGCCCCGGACCGCGCTCAGCCCCGCCGCCTCCGCCGCCTGGATCGCGTCGGGGTTGCGGTCCACGACCGTCACCGCGCCGCCCTCCGCGAGCCGGCGCGCCACCTCCAGCGCCAACGGGCTCGCGCCGACCACGATCGTGCCGCGCCGCCCGTCGCTGCGCACCAGCTCGCCGCGCCCCTGCAGCCAACGGACCCCCCACGTCAGGAACAACGGCACCGTCGCGGTCGTCGCGATCGCCATGAACACGAGGATCGAGAAGATCGTGCGGTCGATGATGCCCGCCTGCAGCCCGATCCCGGCGATGATGATCTCGACCGCCCCGCGCCCGTTCATGCCGGCCCCCAGCACGATCCCCTCGCGCCACCCGTGCCCGGTCGGCAGGTACGCGAGCGCCGTCCCCACGATCTTCCCGAGCGTCGCCAGCACGATGACCGCCGCGAGCAGGCCCGGCGCCTCGGTGAACACGCCGAACGTCACCTCGAAGCCGGCGGTGACGAAGAACACCGGCGCGAGGAAGCCGAGCGACACGTCGCGCACGAGCTCGGTCAGGTCGTGCGAGAGGCGCCGCTCGCCGATCGCTTCGCGGAGCGCCAGACCGGCGATGAACGTCCCCAGAATCCCGTGCAGGCCCGCCAGGTGCGCGGCCTCGGCGAAGGCGAAGGCGACCAACAGCACGAGCGGCACCAGGCCGGCGCGCTCCAGGTTGCGGCTCGCCAGCGCCCGGTAGGCCCACGGCAGCGCGCGCACGCCCGCGAACCAAGCGACCGCGAAGAACACCGTCACCTTCGCCGCGATCCAGGCGACGCCCGCCAGGTCGAGCGACCCCACCGCCACGACGCTGGTGATGCCGGCGAAGATCAACAACGACAGCGTGTCGGCCAGCAGCGCGCCCGCCATCATGACGTGCGCGATGCGCGTATCGAGGATCCGCAGGTCCACCAGGATCCGCGACTTCGTCGCGAGCGACGTCACCCCCATCGCCATCCCGACGAACACCCCGGCGATCGGCGCCCCGCCGGTGGCGGTCACCACCCAGAAGCCGAGGCCGAACGGCAGCACGAAGCCGCCGAGCGCCGCCAACACCCCCCCGACGCTGGCTTTGCCCAGCTCGCGGGGGTCGATCTCCATGCCGATGTACAGCATCATCAACAGGACGCCGACCTCGGCGAGGACGGCGACCGCGTCGCCCCCCTCGAGCAGGCCCAAGAGCGGCGGACCGAGCACGATGCCGGCCGCCAACTCCCCGAGCACGGCGGGGTACCCGAGGCGTTGGGCGAGGCGGCCGCCGACGTACGCGGCGACGAGGATGAGAAGCAGGTCGAGCAACGGAAGATCCATGCGGGTCCTCCCGACGGCGCGAACGCCGGAATGGGAACGAAACGAGCGGGGAACGTGCGAAGGGGGGCGGCGCGACGACCGCGACGGCCGGCGTCAGGCGCGCGGCGCGTCGTCGAACCACGCGTGCGGCGTCCAGGCGCGACCGCCCGGATGGTGCGACCGCGTGCGTCGTTCGTGCTGCCGCATGGCGTCAGAGTACCCGGCCCGAGCCCGCACGACGCATCCCGCGCGTCACACCGCCCTACGCCAGTTCGTCCAACGTGCGCCGAAACCCGTCCTCGAACGTCGCGCGGAACGCCTCCACGGCGGGGTCGTGCAGGTCGTCGAGCTGCCGCGCCAACGCCGCTTCGGCGTGCGCGAACTCGCGGTTCCCCGCCGTCGCCTCCTCGACGCACTTCAGGTAGGCCGCCAGCGTGTCCGCCGCCTTGACGCACGCCCACGCGTCGGCGTCCTCCTCGCGCGGCTGCAGGAGCGGCGCGACGTGCGCGTCCAGCGGCTCCGGCAGCATCCTCACCAGGCGCTCGCGGGCGGCGTGCGCCACGCCCCCCATCGCCGACGCGACCTCGGGGGTGAAGTACTTGACCGGCGTCGGGACGTCGCCGGTGATGACCTCCTCGGCGTCGTGGTAGACCGCCAGCAACGCTGCGCGCTCGGGATCGACGTTCCCGCCGAACCGCTCGTTCTTCAGCACCGCGAGGGCGTGCGCGAACATCGCGACCTGCAGGCTGTGTTCCTGGGTGTTCTCGGAACGCGTCGAGCGCATGAGGCCCCACCGCTCGATCAACTTCAGGCGCGACAGGTAGGCGAAGAAGTGACTCACGCCGCGTAGGCTACCGTTCCCGCGCG
>JAVLCF010000129.1 GCA_031581195.1 Trueperaceae bacterium
CGTGCCGTGACCGAACGCATGACGAGCGACGATTCCGAGGAATGGAAGGGTGCACTCCCCACGACGCCGCCCACGTCGTCGTCCCCGTACACGTCGACCGTCACGTCGACACCGGAAAGGGTGACGGCGGCGGACCGGACGCGCCCCACGAGACCCCCCACCGCGTCGGTCCCCGAGAGGGGGGACGCGTCGACGGTGACGTCCAGGATCGAAACCGTACTCGATGGCGCCACGACGCCCGCAAGCGTGCCGAGGGCCACCTGGCGCGTGTCGTCGTCGTAGATGGCCACCTCCGTGAGGGACACGTTCTTGATGGTCGCGCCGTTGCCGAGAACGCCGAAGAATCCCGCCCCCGGCTCGCCTACTTTCCCGTCGATGGCGAAGTTGGAAAGGGTGAAGCCGTTCCCGTCGAACGTTCCCGTGAACGGCGCTTGACGGGTTCCAATCGGCGTCCAGGGACTCCCGGAAAGGTCGACGTCGGCGCCAAGGCCGATGGATGCATCCAGGCAACGAGGATTTGTCATATACCGCAACATGTTTCCGTCGTCGATCGTCAGTCCATCGCACGCATGCGCCCACCCCGCTACCATCACGCACGCGACGACGCCCCTTCGCACACCGCGAAGGGCACGGAACGCACGCGCGGCCTTTCGCCGCCATGCCGGTTCACGCTCACACCCCACGGCTGGGTGCAGGCAATCGGTGGTTCGGCGTGGGGATGTGCACGGCTGTCGGCGTGCAATACGGTGCATGAAGACCTCCCGCGGCAACGACCGATGGACCGCGCTGCTCATTGATCCTCTTCAATCAAGGAGCGTGGTCTGCACCATACAGGTTCGTGACGATGCCGCGAACGCGGCCCTCGATGCCGTGCGGCGGGTCAGCGCACCCCGCCCTCCGCCATGCGGCGGAAGACGTCGCTTTCGGCGTAGACGGCGTCGTACGGCCCGCGCGCCACGATCCGGCCGCCGTCGAGGACGAAGATCGTGTCGGCGTCCTGGATGGTCGCGAGGCGGTGGGCGATCGACAGGATCGTCTTGTGGCCGGTCAACGCCCGGATCGCGTCGAACACCGCCCGCTCCGTCGCGCCGTCCAGGGCGCTGGTGGCCTCGTCGAAGACGAGGACGTCGGGGTCGTGGTAGAGCGCGCGGGCGATGCCGATGCGTTGGCGTTGCCCGCCCGAGAGGCGGACGCCGCGCTCCCCGACGACGGTGGCGTAGCCGTCCCGCAGCTCGGTCTCCACGAAGCGGTCCAGCTGCGCCATGCTCGCGGCGCGGCGCACGGCGTCCATGTCGATGCGGTCGTCGGGCAGCCCGAGCGCGACGTTGCGGGCGACGGTGTCGTCGGTCAGGTAGATCGATTGCGGGACGTACCCGACGTTCGCCTGCCAGCGTGCGACGGTCGCCGCGTCGAGCGGCACGCCGTCGACCGTGATCGTGCCGGCGGTCGGCGCGAGGAGGCCCAGCAGCACGTCGACGAGGGTGGTCTTGCCGGCGCCGGTGGTGCCGACGAAGGCGACGTGCGCGCGCACGGGGATCGTCAGGTCGACGTCCGCCAGGACCTCCGTGCCGTCGGCGTAGGCGAACGCCAGGTCGCGCACCTCGAGGCGGTCCGTGAACGGCAGCGGCGCGACGGCGGAGCGGTCCTCGAACGCGTCGGGGTCGGCCTCCGTCGCGTCGACGCGCTGCACCATGGCGTGCACCTCGTCGAGCGCCCCGAGGCTGTAGCGGATCTGCGTCGAGGCCTGGAACACCGCCTGCAGCGCCGGCAGCAGCCGGTAGCCGGCGAAGGCGTACAGCCCCAGGACCGGCACGACCTCGGCGACCTCCGCGCCGGTCGCGAGCAACAGCAGCGTGATGAACACGACGCTCCCGAACGCGATCGCTTCGAGCACGTACCGCGGCAGCCCCCCGAGCGCCTGCGCGTTCGCCTCGTAGACCGCGAAGCGGCGCGACGGTTCCGTGAAGCGCTCGACCATCTCCGCTTCGCGCCCCAACAGCCGCAGGTCCTTGATGCCGCCCATCGCCTCCTGCGCGGCGCGGTAGCGCGCCTGGTTGGCCTGCACCCGGTCCTCGCCGATGCGCTTCACGTAGCGGCGCACGAGCAGGTAGATGACGCCGTACGCGCCGCCCAGCACGACGCTCGTGAGGAGCGCCAGGAGCGGGTTGGCGACCAACAACAACCCCAGGATCGCGAGGACGGTGAAGCCCTTGGCGACCAGCTGCAGGCCCGGCCGCACCACCCCGCGGATGATCTGCTGGACCTCCTGCAGGACGTTGTTCGCCAACGCCGACGTGTTGCGCGCGAGGAAGAAGGCGTAGTCCTGCTGCAGGTAGCGAATCAACAGGCGCCGCGCGATCGTGTGGTTGCGGATCGCCCCGAAGCGGAACAGGATCCAGTTCCCGAACGCCAGGAACCCGTTCGCGGCGAGCAGCACCACGATGACCGCCGCGCCGGTCGCGACCATGAACCAGCGCCACGTCTCGAACCCGAACGCGTCGTACGCGAAGCGCAGCACCGCGTTGCGTTGCGCCGCGTCGCGGTCGGTGGTGAGCTCCAGGAACGGCACGACCGAGGCGATGCCGATCACCTCGGCGAACGCCATCAGGATCACGAGCGGCAGCAGCAGCCACACCTGGCGCCGCTCGCGCGGGGTTAGCAGGTCGAGGAACTTGCGCAGGACCTTCACGGGCCCGACGCTACCCCAGCGACCCCCTCCGACCGACGCCTCAGCCGCCGTCCTCCGCGTCGGCGCGGGCGGCGTCGAGGATGCGCTCCACGAGGTGCGGCGGCACCGGGGCGTAGTGGTCCTGGCGGCGCGAGAAGGCGCCCCGCCCGCCGGTGAGGCTGCGGAGCTCCGGGCTGTACGTCGCGAGTTCCGCCTCGGGCACGTGCGCGCTGACCGTCGAGACCGCCCCCTCGTTGTCCATGCCGAGGATCCGCCCGCGGCGGGCGTTGAGGTCCCCGATCACGTCGCCGGTGTAGCGGTCGGGGACGCGGACCTTCACGAGGGCGACCGGCTCCATCAGGACGGGGTCGGCCTGCTGGGCCGCTTCGCGGAACGCCTGCGCCGCCGCGGCGACGAAGGCGACGTCCTTGCTGTCGACCGGGTGGTCCTTGCCGTCGACCACGGTGACGTGCACGTCGTCGGTGACGAACCCCCCGAGCACGCCGCGATCCATCGCCTGGCGGACGCCCTTCTCGCAACTCGATTGGAATTGGCTGGGGATCGCGCCGCCCACGACCGCCCAGTCGAACACCAGGCCGGCGCCGGCCTCCGCCGGCTCGACGCGCAGCGCGACCTCGGCGAACTGGCCCGCCCCGCCGGTCTGTTTCTTGTGGCGGTGGCGCGCCTCGCCCGTCCCGCGGATCGTCTCGCGGTAGGCGACCTTCGGGGGGTGGGTGTGGACCGTGACGCCGTAGCGGTCCTTCAGGGCGTTCTTGGCGACCTCCAGGTGGACGTGCCCCATGCCCCACAGGACGGTCTCCTGGGTGTCGGGGTCGCGCTCGAGGTGCAGGGTCGGGTCGGCCTCGAGCAGCTTGCGGAGCGCCTCGCCGAGCTTGTCGTCGTCGGCGCGGGTCGCGGGCTCCAGCGCGACCGCCATGACCGGCGGCGGGAAGCGGATGGGGGCCAACTGGACGGGGCGCTCGGGCGCCGCCAACGTGTCGCCCGTGTGGAGCGCGTCGACCTTCGTGACCGCCCCGATGGCGCCCGCCTCGAGGGCGGCGACCTCGTTCAGGTCGCCGCCGTCGGGGACGTACAGGTGCGCGAGCTTGACCGACGCCGGCGCCCCGTCCTCGTGGGCGGTGTTCAGGACGGCGTCCCCGGCGCGCACCGAGCCCGCCAGGACCCGCAGGTAGGAGATCTTGCCGAGGTACGGGTCGACCGCGGTCTTCACGACGCGCGCGAGGAACGGCGCGTCGGGCCCCAGGGTCGGGGCGTCGCCGTCGACGACCGGGAGGGGGGCGTGCTCGGCGGGGGTGCGGACGCCCTCGACCATGAAGTCGAGCAGCAGGTCGATCCCCATCGCCGTCTCCGCCGACGCGCACAGGACCGGCGTCAGGGCGCCGCCGCGGACGGCGGCGAAGAACGCCTCGCGCAGGTCGGCGGCGGCGATGTCGACGTCCTCGAGGTACCGCGCCATGAGCTCGTCGTCGGTCTCGACGATCGCTTCGACGAGGCGGTCGTGGTACTCCTGCGCGACGCCGGCGACCTCCTCGGGCAGGGCGCCCTCGGTGGGGGTGCCGTCCGGCCAGGTCCAGGCGGTCATCGTGAGCAGGTCCACCACCCCGCGGAAGGCGTCGGCCTTGCCGATCGGCACCTGGATCGCGGCGAACGTCCCGGGGAGGGTCGCTTCGATCTGCGCCATCGTGCGGAAGAAGTCGGCGTTCTCGCGGTCCATCTTGTTGATCACCACGAAGCTGGAGAGCTCCCGCTCGAAGGTGCTGGTCCAGACGCGCTCGGTACCGACCGCGACGCCCGAGACGGCGCTCACCACGATGGCTGCGGCGTCCGCCGCGGCCTGCGCCCCGCGGATCTCGCCGACGAAGTCGGCGTAGCCGGGGGCGTCGAGGATCGTGAAGGGGTGCCCCTTCCACGTCACCGGGTGGAGGCTGGTCGTGACGCTGATCTTGCGGCGCGTCTCCTCCGGCGTCCGGTCGGAGGCGGTGGTGCCGTCCTCGACGGCGCCCATGGCGCTCAGGACGCCGGTGCGGTAGAGCAGCGCTTCGGTGAGGCTGGTCTTGCCCGCCCCACTGTGCGAGAGGAGGGCGACGTTGCGGAGTTCCGACATGACGGAGTCCCTTTCTTCCATGGCGCGCGCGACCGGCGGGGGGAGCCCGGCCGGCGCAGCGGACGACGCGAACGTGAGCCAAAGGATAGCAGGGCGCCCGTCCCCGCCCCGGGACGGGCGTCCTCGCGCCGCGTGCGGGGGGGCGGCCGACCGGTCGACGGGGCGGTCGGCGGGACGGCGCGCGCGCCGGGGGCCGGGCGGTAGCATTCGGGCGTGACGTACCGACAGTTCCGCGCGAGCGTCGCGCGCATGACCGCCGAGATCCCCGACGCGTTCCTTCGGGACCTGCAGGGGGTGCACGCCCTCGAGGAGGAGCGGCTCGAGGAGGGCTACGACGACGTCTGGCGCATGGGGGAGTACCTCGATCCCGGGCCCGACGACTTCCTGGGGGGCGACGCGGGGCTCGGACGCCACGTGGCGCTCTACTGGGGGAGCTTCCGCGCGATCGCGGACGCCGACCCGGAGTTCGATTGGGAGGCGGAGATCTGGGAGACGTTGACCCACGAACTCCAGCACCACGTCGAGTCGTTGGCGGGCGACGGGCGCCTGATCGAGCAGGACCTGCTCGACGCGCAGGCGTTCGCGGAGCGCGGCGCGCCCGACGGCGACGCCGAGGACGCCGAGGAGGCCGAGGACGCGGGACGCCCGGCGGGCCGGCCGTGGTGGCGGCGGTGGTGGGGCGGGCCGGGGGCGTGAAGACCGAGCGCGAACGCAAGTACCTGCGTCCCGCGGGCGACCCGCCCGACCGCGCCGCGCTCACGGAAGCGTGGGCGCCGTGGGGCCTCGAGGTGGGGGACGCGGTGCACCTCGAGCATCGCGACCGGTACTACGACGACCCGCGGCTGTCGCTGCAGCGCGCCGGCTTCGCGCTGCGTCGGCGGACCGGGGAGGGGCGGGTCGTCGCGACCCTGAAGACGCTGGGGACGGTCCAGGGCGCAGAGCACGTCCGCGGGGAGCTCGAGGTGGTCCTGGACGCGGACGCGCCGCAGGGCTGGCCGACCGGGATCGCCGACGCCGTGGGCACCGTCACCGATCCCGGGGCGTTGCACGTCGTGATGGCGTTGGACGTCGTGCGCACCGACCGGCCGGTCCTGCGCGGCGGCGTGCGGGTGGCGACGCTGTCGTTCGACACGGTGGCGGCCCGCAAGCCGGGGCAGGACCGGCGGGTGGCGTGGAGCGAGGTCGAGCTCGAGTGGGTGGAGGACGTCGCCGACGACGCCTCCGAAGCGCTGGCCGGTGGGGCGGGGGCGCTGGCGGCGGCGTTCGGGTGGACGGCGTCGGACCGGACGAAGCTCGAGCGGGCGCACGC
>JAVLCF010000130.1 GCA_031581195.1 Trueperaceae bacterium
ACGCCGTAGCGGGCCGCGACGCGGCGTTCGGCGTCGAACCAGGCGCCCTCGGTATCGACGAGGGTGCCGTCCATGTCGAGCAGGACGGCGTCGAACGCGAACGGGTCGGGCGCCACGGGGCCGGCGGGGGGTGGGGCGTCCGGCCCGCTCACCCCTCCCCCGCTCGCGGGTCGAGGGCGTCGCGCAACCAATCCCCGACGAGGTTGATGCCGAGGGTCGTGACGGCGATCGCGAGGCCGGGGAAGATCGCCATCCACGGCTCCGTCGTCAGGAAGCGCCGCCCGAGCGACAGCATGTTCCCCCAACTGGGGACCTCCGGCGGGACGCTGAGCCCGAGGAAGCCGAGGCCGGCTTCGTAGAAGATCATGGCGGACATCTCGAACGTCGCGAGGGTCGCGAGTGGCCCGACGAGGTTCGGCAGCAGGTGCCGGGGGATGATCCGGCCCGACGACGCCCCGAGCCCGCGCGCCGCCTCGACGTACGCGAGCTGTTTGAGGCGCAGCACCTGCCCACGGGTCACGCGAACGAAGACGGGGCTGCTGGTCACGCCGAACAACAGGATGACGTTGACGAGGCTGCGCCCGAGGATCGTCGCGATCACGATGACGAGCACCAGGTACGGCACCGACAGAAGCAGGTTCGTGAAGGCCGTGATCACGCCGTCGAGCCGACCGCCGAAGTACCCGGCGAGCAGGCCGAGCGTCACGCCGATCGTCACCGACAACGTCACGCCGAACACCCCCACGAGGAGGGAGACGCGGGCGCCGTACACGATGCGGCTGAAGAGGTCCTGCCCCAACTGGTCGGTGCCGAGGAGGTGGGCAGCGCTGCCCTCCGGGTTCCAGGCGGGCGGAATGCGGGCGGAGAGGAAGTCCGCATCGGAGGGGCCGTACGGCGCGACCCACGGGGCGAACACCGCCGCGGCGGCGATGAGGAGCACCAGCCCCGCGCCGAACAGCCCGGCGGGGCTGCGCAGCAGCGCGCGCCCGAGGCGCCGCGGGGAGAACAGCCCCTCGCCGGCGTGCGCGTCGCCCGCGACCGGTGGGCCCGCGTCGGGGGCGGACGTCGGGGACGTCATGCGGCCCTCAGGCGCGGGTCGATGAGGCCGTACGCCAGGTCGGTGAGCAGGTGGATCGAGATCGCGAAGAACGACAGGAAGATCGTGATCGTCTGCACCAACGGGAAGTCGGTGTCGCGGATCGCGGTCTCGAGGAGGGTCCCGAGGCCGGGCCAGGCGAAGACGACCTCGATGTACACCGAGCCGCCGAGCAGGTACGTGAACTGGATGCCGAGGACGCTGACGATGGGGATCGCGACGTTGGGGAGAACGTGCTTCAGCGACACGCGGGCGCCCGCGACGCCCTTCGCTTGGGCGGTCCGAACGAAATCGCTTCGGCGTACCTCCAGCACCGCGGAACGCGTGAGGCGCACGAGCTGCCCCATGCCGGCGAACCCGAGCGCGACGGCGGGCAGCACGATCGAGTCGAACCCGTCCCGCCCGAAGGCGGGGAACCAGCCGAGCCCGACGGCGAACCACACGATGAACAGCATCCCGAGCCAGAAGTTCGGGACGGTCTGGCCCGCCAACCCCACGCCGCGCGCGAGGGCGTCGATCCACGTGCCGGGCCGCATGCCGCCCGCCAAGCCCAGGGGGACGGAGGCGAGGACCGCGAAGGCGAGGGCGGCGAGCGCCAGTTGGAACGTGGCGGGGAGGCGTTCGGCGACGATCTCGAGGGTGGGGCGGCGCTGCCGCAACGAATCGCCGAAGTCGCCGCGCGCGACGCCCGTCATGTAGTCGGCGAACTGGACGGGGAGGGGCCGGTCGAGCCCCATCTCCGCCGCGAACGCTTCACGCTGTTCGGGCGGGGCCTCCTTGGGCATCATGAGGCCGACCGGGTCGCCGGTGAGGCGCACGAGGAAGAACACCAACACCAGGACGCCGAGGATGAGGGCCAGCGATTCGCCGACCCGGCGGGCGAAGAAAGAGATCATCGAAACATAGGGGTCGGGCCGACCGCGGACGGTCGGCCCGACGGGGCCTCAGTCGGCGAAGCCGACCGAGCGCAGGTAGTACTCCTCCGCCGCGCGCGGCTGGTAGCCCTCGAGGTCGGCGTCGATCGCCTCGAAGATCACCGGCTGGTAGAGGTAGATGAAGGGCGGGTCCTCGCGCATCAGCTCGTGCATCTCGCCGTACAGCTCCGCGCGGGCGTCGCGGTCGACCTCGCGCTGGATCTCCTGGATCAGGTCCGCGATGCGCTCGTCCTCCCAGGTGTTGTAGTAGTTCCCGGGGGTGAGGGCGCCGTCGAGGCGCGGGATGGCCTCCCCGAACTCCGACGACCAGCTGTCGACGTACATCGGGCCGGTGACCGCGTAGTTGGGTTCGCTCCAGTAGGCGTTCGTCGTTTGGAAGTCGACCTCGACGTCCACGCCGATCTGCCCGAGGCTGGAGGCGATCGCCTGGCACACCTCGTTGATGTTGACGTAGCCGTCGGCGGGGCACCCCATGGTGATCTCGAAACCGTCCTCGTAGCCGGCCTCCGCGAGCAGCTCGCGGGCGCGGTCGGGGTCGTACGGGAACGGCTGCATGGCGTCGGCGTCGTAGCCGAGGTTGCCTTCGACGACGAAGCCGGGGGCGGCGTTCGCCTGGCCGCTGAAGATCGCCTGGTTGATGCCGAAGCGGTCGAGACCGAAGTTCAGCGCCTGGCGGACGCGGCGGTCCTCGAGGGGGGTCCCGACGCCGGCGCCCATGTTCTTGAAGGCGACGTAGTAGACGCGGTCGTTGAGGTAGCTGACGACCTCGACGTCGTCGCTTCCCTCGAGGGCGGTCACCTGGTCGGGCGTGAGGCGGTTGGCGACGTCGACGTCCCCGGTCTGGATGGCGGCGAGGCGGGTCGAGCCGTCGGGGATGACGCGGTAGACGAGGCGGTCGACGCGGGGCAGGCCGTCGGCCCAGTAGTTGGGGTTGGCCTCCATGACGATGCGCTCGCCCGGCGTGCGCTCGACGAAGCGGAAGGGACCGGTCCCGACCGGGTCCTGCGCGAAGGCGTCGAGGCCGACCTCGCGGATGTAGGCCGGCGGCACCATCGCCCAGTTGTTCGCCATGGTCGTGAGGAAGATCGCGTTGGGTTCCGGCGTCGTGATGCGCACGGTGTACGGGTCGATCGCTTCGACGAGGTCGGCGGCGCTGAAGGCGCTGGCGTAGTCGTTCGACTCGTCCTGGCCGGTCTCCCACGTCGCGACGACCGATTCGGCGTCGAACGTCTCGCCGTTGTGGAACGTCACGCCCTCCCGGAGCTCGAAGACGTACTCGGTGCCGTCGTCGGAGATCGTCCAGTCGGTGGCGAGCGCCGGCACGAGGTTGCCGTCGTCGTCGATCCAGACGAGGGAATCGAACAGCGACCAGGCGGCGTTGGACGCGGTCCGGTCGGAGGTGCGGGGCATGAACAGGGACGTCGGGTCGCTCGAGAGCGAGACGACGAGCTCGTCCTGAGCCTGGGCGGTGCTCGTCGGGACGACGAACGCCGCGAGGGCGAGGAGGGCGGGTACGAGGCGGAACCTTTGCAACGGAATGCTCCTTCCGAGACATGACGCGGGGGCGGATCCCCCGAACGCGGGGGCGAATCCCCCTGACGGAACGATGACGCAAGGACGTCATGGCCGTGCAACGCGCCCGTCGTGCGCGGGTCGGCGCCTCGTCACGTTCGCGAGGGCGACGCCGCAGGGCGCGGTCCGGCGTGCGGACCGGATGGAACGTAGCACGACCCGGGCCGTTTGCCCCTTGCGGCCTGGAACGGTACGTGTCACGAAGCGCGTCGCGTACGCGGTTCGCCGCCCCGCTCGGGCGGCCTTGACACGGTCGGCGGGCCGGAACGCCCGGGAAACGCTGGTAGCCTCCCTCGAGTCGTCCGCGCGGCGCGCCGCGCGGAGGCAGGAAGGAGGCGTCATGAGCGACGAACGCTTCGACGTCGTCATCGTCGGGGGTGGGTCCGCCGGGTCGGCGCTCGCCGCCCGCCTGAGCGAGGATCCCGACACGCGGGTGTTGCTGCTGGAGGCCGGCCGCGCCGACTGGCCGTGGGACGTGTTCATCCACATGCCGGCGGCGCTGCCGTTCCCGATCGGCAACCCCCGCTACGACTGGCAGTACGCATCCGATCCCGAACCGCACATGGGCGGACGCCGGGTGTATCACGCACGCGGCAAGGTGTTGGGCGGGTCGTCGAGCATCAACGGCATGATCTTCCAGCGCGGCAACCCGATGGACTACGACCGCTGGGCGGAGGCGCCCGGCATGGAGGACTGGGACTACGCGCACTGCCTGCCGTACTTCAAGCGGATGGAGACCTGCCTGGCGGGCGAGGACGCCTGGCGCGGCGGGGACGGTCCCCTCGTCCTCGAGCGGGGCCCGGCGACGAACCCCCTCTTCCGCGCCTTCTTCGACGCCGTCCAGGAGGCCGGGTACCCGCTCACGGACGACGTCAACGGCTACAAGCAGGAGGGCTTCGCGGCGTTCGACCGGAACGTCCACCGCGGCCGCCGCTGGTCGGCGTCGAAGGCGTACCTGAAGCCGATCCGCTCGCGCCCCAACCTGACCGTTCGGACCCGCGCCTTCGTGCGCCGCGTCCTGTTCGACGGCACCCGCGCGACCGGCGTGGAGTACGTGCACGCGGGCCGCACGCGAACGGTGGAGGCGGGCGAGACGATCCTGTCGGGCGGCGCGATCGCGACGCCGCAACTGCTGCAGGTGTCGGGCGTCGGGCCGGCGGAACACCTGCGGTCGGTCGGCGTCGAGCCGATCGTCGACCTGCCCGGCGTGGGACGCAACCTGCAGGACCACCTGGAGGTCTACATCCAGTACGCCTCGAAGCAGCCGGTCTCCATGTCCCCCTGGTTGGCCTGGTGGCGCCGCCCGTGGGTCGGCTTCCAGTGGCTGTTCTTCCGCCGCGGGGCGGGCGCCACGAACCACTTCGAGGGGGGCGGCTTCATCCGCTCGAACGACGAGGTGGGCTGGCCGAACCTGATGTTCCACTTCCTCCCCCTCGCCATCCGCTACGACGGCAGTTCCCCCGCCGGGGGGCACGGCTACCAGGTGCACGTCGGGCCGATGTTCTCCGACGTCCGCGGCGAACTGAAGATCGTCTCGAGCGACCCGACGGTGAAGCCCTCGATGCAGTTCAACTACCTCTCGACGGAGAACGACCGGCGCGAATGGCTGGAAGCGGTCCGCTTGGCGCGGCACATCCTGACGCAACCGGCGTTCGAGCCGTACAACGCGGGCGAGTTGTCGCCGGGCCCGTCGGTCGAGAGCGACGAGGCCATCCTCGATTGGGTGGCGCGCGACGCGGAAACCGCGTTGCACCCGTCCGGCACCGCGAAGATGGGGACGGACGCGATGGCGGTCGTCGACCCGTCGACGATGCGGGTGTACGGCACCGAAGGCCTCCGGGTCGTCGACGCGTCGGTCATGCCGATCATCACGAACGGCAACATCTACGCGCCGGTCATGATGATCGCGGAGCGGGCGGCGGACCTGATCCGCGGCGTGACGCCGCTACCTCCGTCCGACGCGCCGGTGTACCGGCACGCGCCCGGCGCGACGCCCGGCGCCTGAGCGCGTCGCTGCGCCCCTCGGGGTTTGACCCTGCCGCGGGGGGCGCGTATGCTTGGGGCCGCGCGTCGGGGTGTAGCGCAGCCTGGTAGCGCACTTGACTGGGGGTCAAGTGGTCGCTGGTTCGAATCCAGTCACCCCGACCATCGCGGGCGGATCCCCACCGCCCCACGTCGCCGCGCCGTCCCCCGGGACGGCGCGGCGTCGTCGTGGTCCCGCCACGACCGTCACCACGGGCCGGCCCCTCGACGCCGCTCGAGGGAACGGACCGCGCCCCGTCCCCGACGCCCCCCAACGTCGACAGACCCCCGGTCGCCCCCCGGACGCCCCGAAGGACGCGCCCCGCGAGCCCCTCGGCGCTTCGGGGCGTCGGGGGGGAACGCGACGTGCGCTCG
>JAVLCF010000131.1 GCA_031581195.1 Trueperaceae bacterium
CATCGTATCGCGCCGCGCGGGCCCGGCGGACGCCGGACGTGAGTGCCCCGCCCCCGTGATATACCCTGTGGGGGTATCGGGCGCGCAGGTGGGCGCCGTTGGAGGTCGCGATGAGCGAACGTGCGAAACGACGCCGGGCCGGCTCCCGCGCCGCCCAGGTGGAACGAGGCAAGAAAGGCGGTCGGAGGGTCCTGGTGGGCGGCGTCGTCGTCGCCCTCGCCGCCGTCGCGCTGCTCGGGGCGGGCCTGGTCGGCGCGGCGCGCGCCGACCGGGCCCCCGACTTCGCGATGGTCGCCTACCAGGGCGAGGACGCCCTGGGCGGCTCGCAGGCCCAACTGCACGACCTGATCGGCGACGGCACGCCGGTCGTCGTGAACTTCTGGGCGTCGTCCTGTCCCCCCTGCCGCGAGGAGATGCCCGGCTTCCAGCGGGTGCACGACGAGCTGGGCGACGCCTTCCACCTCGTCGGCGTGGACGTCGGCCGCTTCACCGGGCTCGGCAGCCAGGCGGGCGCGCGCGACTTCCTGGTCGAGTACGCGATCCGCTACCCCGCCGCCTACCTGCTCGACGACGGCGCGCTGCGCGACTACGAGGTGCGCAGCATGCCGACCACCGTCTTCATCGACGGAAGCGGCACCATCCAGGACAAACACACCGGCTACCTCGCCGAGGACCGCTTCCGCGAGGCCGTCGAGGCGCTGATCGCAGGGGGCGGCGCGTGAGCTGCCCGCTCGTCGTCCGTCGCTACGCCCCGACGGTGCTGGTGGCGCTCGCCACCCTCGCCGTCGCCGCCGTCGGCGCCTGGTGGACGCCCGGTAACGTCGGCGCCCTCAACGCCGGCGTGGAGGGCCTCGCGGCCGGTTCCAGCGGAGCGCTCGACGCCCTCGCCGCCGTCCTGCCGTTCGGGTTCGCGTTCGGGGCGGGGCTGGTGTCGGCGGTGAACCCGTGCGGCTTCGCGATGCTGCCCGCCTACCTGGGCCTGTTCCTGCAGCGCGGCGGCGACGCCCCCACCGGCCTCCCCGCCCGCCTCGGGCAGGCGTTGCTCGTCGGCCTGGCGGTCACCGCCGGGTTCGGGGCGTTGTTCGGGGTGGCGGGCGTCGCGCTGGGTCTCGCGACGCGCACGGTCGGCGACGCGCTGCCCTGGTTGGGGCTCGGGACCGGCGTGCTGCTCGTCGCCGTGGGCGCCTGGACGGCGACCGGCGGCACCCTCTACGCCCGGTTCGGAGAGCGCCTCGCGCAGGGCGTCGCCGGCGCCAGCGCCGGCGACGGCGCGCGGGGTCCCGGGCTGGGGGGCTACGCGGCGTTCGGGGTCGCCTACGGCCTCGCGTCGCTCAGCTGTACGCTGCCGATCTTCCTCGCGGTCGTCGGCTCCACCCTGACCCTCGACGGGGCGGCCCAGACGCTCCGGCAGTTGCTGGCGTTCTCGAGCGGCATGGGCCTGTTCGTGATCGCGTTGACGCTGTCCCTCGCCGTCGCGGAGGGCGCCCTGCTGGCCGCCACCCGCCGGGCCCTGAAGTGGGTCGGGCCGGTCAGCGCCGGCCTGCTCCTCCTGGCGGGGGCGTACATCGTGTACTACTGGCTGACGATCGGGGGGGTCGTGCGGGGGTGACCCCCCGCGTCGGGGTCGACGGCCCCGGGTTCGCAGGCCCCGAGGACGGCGCCGCATCCCTCCGCGGTGGGGGCTCCCGGCGCGAAGGATATTCGTCCCCCCGGTGGGCGCCCCGCCCCCGCTATCGTCGACGCAATTGCGAATCTTTGCGATAGCGCCCAGGTGGGCGCCGTCGCGATCGGAGGCGCCGTGCCCGACGACGACCCCCACGCTCCGTCCCCCGAACCGCCCGGCGTCCTGCCCGGATCCGAGGCCGACGCCACCCCCTTCTGGGAGCGCGAGGCGACCGTCCGCCGCTTCGCCGACATGCCGGCCGACGAACGCACGCTGCGCGAGCTCGCCGGCCTGCGCGGCGCGCGGGTCCTGGACGTCGGCTGCGCCGGCGGGCGCAACGCCGTCGCGCTGGCCGACGCCGGCCTCGACGTGTACGCCCTCGACGCCTCCGCCGCGATGGTGCGCGAGACCCGGCGGCGGCTGGCGGCGCACGTCCCCGACCCCGAGGCCCGGGTCCACCACGGGCCGTTCGAGGACCTCGGGCGCTACCCCGCCGCGTCCTTCGACGCGGTCCTGGCGATCGGCGTGCTGCACATCCAGCCCTCCATTCGGGCCTGGCGCGCCACCGCACGCCGGATCGCCCGGCTCCTCGCGCCCGGGGGGCGGTTGCTGCTGAGCCACTTCACGCCGAACCCCGCCCCCGGACACGACCCGCCGGCGCCGGTCCCCGGCGCCCCCCACCTGTACGACGACGTCATGCGCCACCGCCGCACGCTCCTCCTCACGCCGGCCGAGGCCGACGCGGAACTCGCCGCCGTCGGCCTCGTCCCGCGCGTGGCCACGGTGGAGGGGCCCATGACGTCGGTCACCGGGCACGCCATCACGCGGCTCGACGGCGACTACGTCCGCCGCGACGCGCCCGCCGCGCCCCCACAGGAGGTCCCCCGATGAACACCCGATCCCCCCTCCATGCGTTGCGGACGGGCGCCCTCGCGGTCGTCCTCGCGGTCGTCCTCGCGACCCTCGCCCTCCCCGCCGCCCTCGCGCAGCAGGCCGACGCCGAACCCGCGCGCGGCGGCACGCTGGTCGTCGCGATGTTCGACACCGTCGCGCACCTGAACCCCGCCATCACGACCGGCGGCTCCGTGCACGCCGTCGCCGACTCGATCTTCGACGGCCTCGTCCGCCTCGACGCCGACGGCACCCCCCGCCCCGCGCTCGCCGAAGCCTGGGAGGTGCTCGAGGACGGCCGGATCTACCGCTTCCACCTCCGCGACGACGTCACCTGGCACGACGGCGAGCCGTTCACCGCCCGCGACGTGCGGGTGACGTTCGAGGAGATCCTGCTGCGCTTCCACACCCGGACGCGCGGCGGGCTCGGGGACCTTCTGGAGGAGATCCGCACGCCCGACGCGCATACCGTCGAGTTCGTGTTCGACGCGCCGTACGCGGCGCTACTGCAGCGCCTCGACGTGAGCGAAGCGCCGATCCTCCCCGCCCACCTCTACGAGGGGCGCGACCCGCTGACGCACGAAGCGAACCGCGCGCCGGTCGGGACGGGCCCGTTCGTCTTCGAACGCTTCCGCCGCGACGACCGCATCGACCTGGTCCGCAACGACGCCTACTTCCGGGACGGCCTGCCGTACCTCGACGCACTGACCTTCCGCATCATCCCCGACCCCGTCACCCGCATGCTGGCCCTCGAGCGGGGCGAGGTCGACCACGTGCTCGGCTTCCCCGCGAGCGAGGTGGCGCGGGCCGGCGACGACGTCGTCGTGCGCACGGTGCCGCACAGCGCGGGGGGGTCGTTCTGCCAATTCAAGCTCGCCTTCAACCTCGACCGCGCGCCGTTCGACGACGCCCGCGTCCGCCGGGCGTTCGCGCACGCCGTCGACCGCGCGACGCTCCTCGAGCGCGTCGCCTTCGGGCAGGGACGCGTCGCGACCGGCCCGATCTCGAGCGACCTGGACGCCTGGCACGCCGACGACCTGCCCACCTACCCGCTCGACCCCGCGCGCGCAGAGACCCTCCTCGACGCGGCCGGCCTCCCGCCCGACGCGGACGGCGTCCGCCTCGAGGCGGACTTCCTGCACTTCCCGATGTTCACCCGCCACGCCGAAACGATCCGCCAGGACCTCGCGCAGGTCGGGGTGGACCTCCGCATGGTCGCCCTCGACCGCGCCAGCTACGTCGCGCGGGTGTACGGCGACCGGGCCTTCGACGTCGGCTTCATCAGCTCCTGCAACAACGCCGACCCGTCGATCGGGGTCGCGCCGATGCACGTCTCCAGCAACGTCGCGCCCGCCCCGTTCTCGAACGCCCCCGGCTACCGCGACGCGGAGGTCGATCGGCTGTTCGCCGAGGCGGCGACCGACCCCGACCCCGAACGACGGCGCGCGCTGTACGACGCGGTGCAGCACCGCCTCGTCGAGGACCTGCCCTACCTGTGGCTGATCGAACGCCGCTACCACCAGGCGTCGACGCCGGCGGTGCGCGGCGTCGAGACGCACCGCACGAGCGCCTTCACCCGCACCTGGCTGGACCGCTGAGGGGGACGTGAGCGGCTACCTCGCGCGACGCCTGCTGCAGACGATCCCGCTGCTGCTGGGCGTCGCCGCGGTCGTGTGGGGCATGATCGAGGTGGCGCCGGGCGACCCGATCGTCGCGATCGCCGGGGAGGACGGCGACCCCGCCTACTACGCGGAGATGCGCGAACGCTTCGGGCTCGACCGGCCGGCGCCGGAACGCTTCGCGGCGTACCTCGGGAACGTCGCGCGCGGCGACCTGGGCACCTCGTACCGGCTGCAGCGCCCCGCGGCGGCGGTCGTCCTCGAGGCGCTCCCCGCGACGCTCCTGCTGGTGGCGCCCGCGTTGCTGCTCGCGACGCTGCTCGGTACGACGCTCGGCACGCTGGCGGCGCGCCGGCACGGCAGCCGCAGCGACGCGGCGCTCAGCGCGTTGTCGTTGACGGGGCAGGCGCTGCCGGTCTTCTGGACGGCGCAGCTGCTGGTCCTGGTCTTCGCCTACCGCCTTGCGTGGTTCCCGGTGCAGGGGATGGAGGGGCTGCGCGGCGACGCGGAGGGCCTAGCCCGGCTGGCGGACGTCGCGCACCACATGGTGCTGCCGGTGGCGGCGTTGACGCTGCAGTACGCCGCGCCGGTCGCTCGGGTGGCGCGCGCGAGCGTCGTGGACGTCCTGCACCGCGACTACCTCCGCACCGCCCTCGCCAAGGGCCTGCCCGCGGGACGGGTCCTGCGCGCGCACGCGTTGCGCACGGCGTTGCTCCCGGTCGTCACCGTCGTCGCGGCGCAGATGGGCTTCCTGGTGACCGGGTCGGTGCTCGTCGAGACGGTGTTCGCCTGGCCGGGCGTGGGGCGCGTGATGCTCGGAGCGATGCTCGCGCGCGACCTCCCAGTCGTCACCGCGGCGCTGCTGCTGTTGGCCGTCGCGGTGGTGCTCGCGAACCTGCTCGCCGACCTGCTCTACGCGGCGCTCGACCCGCGGGTGCGCGATGCCTGAGCGCGCCCCGAACCCGCTGCTGCACACCCCGCCCGGCTCGCACCCGCTCGGGCGCTTGCGCCGGGCGGCGCGCCGCGGGGCGCGAGGGCGCCCGAACGCGTCGCGCACGCTCGGGGCGGCGTTGACGGTCGCCTTCCTGGTGCTGGCGGTGGCCGGGCCGCACCTGCGCGGCGCGGACCCGTTCGCAGCGACCGGCGCGCCGTTCACGCCGCCGTCGGCGGCGCACCCGTTCGGGACCGACGATCTCGGGCGGGACGTGCTGACGGGGGTCCTGCACGGCGCCTCGACGTCGCTCGGCGTCGGGGTCGCGGTCGCCGCCGCGTCGCTGGCCTTGGGGATCCTGGTGGGCGCCGTCGCCGGCTTCGTGGGCGGCGCGACCGACGCCCTCCTGATGCGCTTCACCGAACTCACCCTGGTGCTCCCGCGCTTCTTCCTGGCGCTCACGGTGGTGGCGTTGTTCGGGGCGAGCCTACCGAACCTCGTGGCGGTGCTGGCCGCGACCAGTTGGGGGGTGGTGGCCCGCATCGTGCGCAGCGGGGTGTTGGCGGTGCAGGTCGAGGACCACGTCGCGGCGGCGCACGCGCTGGGGGCGGGTCCCGTGCGGCGGCTGGTGCGGCACGTCCTGCCGTTGGCCCTGGGGCCGGCGGTGGCGTACGCGGCGCTGCAGGTGGGCAACGCCATGCTGGTCGAGGCCGGCCTGTCGTTCCTGGGGTTCGGGGACCCGACGCGGGTGAGTTGGGGCTACCTGCTGGACGTCGCGAGCCCCTACCTGCACCGGGCGTGGTGGACGTCGGTGTTCCCGGGCGCGGCGTTGGCGGCGGCGGTGTTGGGCGTCAACCTGTTGGCGGACGGCCTCCGCTCGGGGACGGGGGGCGG